>JAOAIL010000026.1 GCA_026414725.1 bacterium | reverse complement strand
CTTGAGATACTTTGATATTGTTGATGAAGCAAAGGAGATTATTAGTAAAGAACAGGTTGCTTTTGCAAGAGGGAGGTATTATGGCGGAGTACCAGGTGAAGGAAGAAACAAGTGGTTGATTACAAAGGCAATGTCAGGAGGACAACTTGTAGAACAGGCAACACATATAGTTAATCTGATGCAGTATTTTTGTGGTGATGTAGAGGAGGTATATGGATATAAAATAGGAGGAATAAACAATAAAATATATCAGGGGTATGATGTTGAAGATGCTTCATCCATCCTTATGAAATTTAAAAATGGATATATTGGAAACCTTACCTGTACCTGGTTATGGAATGGTTTTAATAGTGGTGTGGAGGTTGTTGGTAAGGGGATAATACTTGATTATCAGGGAAATACACTTACTGTAGATAAGGGGAACAAAAAAACTACATCAATATCTTCCATTGACCCTATGTTTGAAGAAGAAAAAGCATTTATAAAAGCAGTAGAAACAGGGAAATCTTTTTATGTGAAATCCGATTATATAGATGGATTGAAGACACTCGCAATTACCCTTAAAGCACATGAATCAATGGAAAAAGGTATCCCTGTAAAAATATAGAAGTTAAAGGTATAATTATACAGATGGAGATAGTTTATTGCATTTTAGCAGGTTATATTTTAGGAAGTGTGTCATTTGCCTACCTTTTTACCTATTTTCTTACAGGCAAAGATATAAGAGATATAGGAACAGGTAATCCAGGTGCTGCTAATGTGGCAAGGAGTATAGGTAGAAAGTGGGGAATTATTGTCTGGCTCGGTGATACTATAAAAGGTGTTGTTCCTATGCTCTTTGCTAAAAATTTAGGTATCAGCAATATAATAATTCTTACCATAGTGGGTGTCTCTGCTATTTTGGGACACTGTTATTCTATTTTTCTGAAATTCAAAGGTGGTAAAGGTGCCGCTACTTCAGGGGGTGTCATACTTTTTCTTATGCCAATTCTTTTTCCTCTGGTGATTATTCTCTGGTTTGTTGCACAGAAGATTAATCCTCGTTCTCCTAAGGTATTACTGTCCTGTGTGCTTGTTTACTTTGTATTAATGTTCTTTACATATGGGCTGCGAAAAGATATGATGGTTTTCCTTCAGACATCTGTATCTACTATTTTACTTATTATCACAGGGATAATGGTAAATCCTAATCTTATAAAAGAGATAAAAGAGAAAAAGAAATGAAGATAGGTAAGAGAAAGATATATAGAGTAATAATGGGTTCTCTTTTTCCTGTACTTTACTTAATTACAGATAGGATATTTTTACCTCTTCTATTAGCCACGTTTTTTTTGACACTACTTCTCGCAATGGAATATGAGCGATGGAGACATCCTGCGGTATGGGATTATATCACAGGAAAGGGAAAAGGAATCTTCAGGGAACAGTCAGGTAAACTTACAGGAGATACATATTTTATGCTGGCTGTTTTTATTATCCTTTTTTTCCAGAAAGATATTAGTATTGCAGCACTGTTTTTTCTTGTTTTTGGAGATGCAGGTAGTGGCATTATAGGAACAAAATATGGGAAAAAGCAGATATTTCCAGGAAAGACACTGGAAGGGTTAGCAGGTGGGTTGTTGTTCAATCTTATTATAGGGTTGATTATATATCCTTTTCTTAATATCTCTTTACCTCTTCTTATAATCGGGGCTTTTATATCTTCTATTGTGGAGGTTTTACCTCTGAAAATAAACGATAATCTTTCAGTTGGTATTATTACTGCACTTGTAATGCTGATTATCAGGAATTTTTAATATAATCCCGGAAATCTTTTGTGTAGCCAGGAATACCAGTGTTCTGGATATAACTTTACATAGTACTCAACCCTTTTAAGGAAAAACCCAGTATTTACTTTAATATCTTCTTCAGGATTGGCTGTTTCCTGGATATTATAAGGTCCTTCAATAATAATTTTTTGTTTTCCATCAATCATTCTGTATGTAAAAAGTCCTAAAACAGGACATCCATACTTCCTTGCAAAAGAAGCAGCACCTGCAGGAGCATAGACCTTCCTTCCAAAAAATTCAACTTCAACTCCTTTACTATCATGCTGGTCAATATAAAAACATAACATCCCTTTATTCTGTATCCATCTGTGGCCATCTATTATTGCCTGTCTTCTTTTAGTAAGATATATAAGAGGAACATCTTCAGAAGCAGTAATTTTCCTGAATAGTTTTGCTAAATATCTTCCTGACGGTGGTCTTGAAAAATATGTTGCAGGGTATCCCTTCTTTGATAAAACTGCCTGAAGTCGTGGGAAATTTCCCATATGAGGAGAGATTCCTATAACACCTTTACCTTCGCTTAACGCTTTCTGAAGTTTTTCTTCTCCTTCAATTATTACCATATCAAAGAGTTGCTCATCTTTGATTTTTGTTGTTTGTATACACTCACATAAACTCAATACTATGCCAGCAAATAAATCCTTTGCTATCTTTCTTCTCTTTTTTCTGTCTATAGTATCTCCATAAATAATATCCATATTTTTTAATATAAGTTTTCTGCTTTTGCCCATAGTATAAAATAAAGTAATTCCTATCATATGACTTATAAGAGGATAGAAAAACGAGGGTATGATTTTTACAACATAAAAGAAAAATACAAAGAATAGGAATATAAAGAAATGGACTAATTTATCATCACTTTTTTTCTTTTTTTTCTTTTTATCCATCTTTTCTTCTCTTTATTTTCTATTTTATTTATTATAATATAAAGGCAGTTGGGTATAAAGAAAAAACAGGTAAAAAATTTTAAAATAGTGATATGAAAAAGTTGCTTCTATTTCCATTTAATCGTAAAGATAAAACAGATATACTTATCCAGCAATTCATTAAAGAACCACTGGAAACGCTGTATATTACACCTCACGTAAGTAAAATAAATGACTTTAAAATAAGATATTATAGGAATAGGCAGAAAAATCCATTACTTCCTTCCACTCACACCATAAAGACATTAGCACTTAATATTCTTAATAGTGAGTCAGAAAAGAGGGTTATATCTGATGTAGAAAAGTATATAGTCATTCTGGAAATGCTTAAAGACCATAAGATAGAAGAACGTTTCAGGTATACCCCACCGGGTATGGCTCTCGCTATAGCCAATTTTATAAAAGATGTAAAAATATCTACAGAGGATATATCTCTTTCTTTTAAAACAATAAAAGAAAAAATAAACAGTTTTGATTGGAAATTTGGTTATAACTGTTCCATTGTGCTGTTTGCATTTGATATTATGGAAAGATACACAGAGTATATGAAGAAAAATAATCTTCTTGATATGGAAGATATATATAAGGAGGCAGTGGATTATGTCAGGTACTTAAAATTCAAGGAACTTGTTTTTGAAGGTTTTTGTGAGATACCTTACTACCAGAGAAGATTTGTATCCAACCTTATAGATAATATACCATCTGTTGTATTTTCTTTTCCATATGATGAAAATGTATCTATTGATGTAAAAGAACTTATTCTTAATAATACATATTCATGGCTTAAAAAACTAACTCAATGGAAAGAAGATATTTATCAAAAAGAAAACAGACAGCCAGAGGTAGAATGCTATAATTTTTCCACGCAGGCAGAAGAAGTAGAAGGAATAGTAAGTATTATAGGAAAAGAATTAGAAAAACATCCTGACTGGACATTGAACGATATTATGACTGTATTTCCCAGTATGCCTTCTTACAGACCCATTGTCCAGAGGGTATTTAAAAGATATAATCTTCCTTCTGAGATTTTACCTGGCTATTCTTTAAATCAGGATACTTCAATATCAACACTTCTGGAATTTTTTGTTTTTAAGGAAACATATGATTGGGGAACTTTAATGAACATATTAACCTGTCCATATTTTTCTAAGTTGGATATAAGAGCAACAGAGAAGTTTTCTATAGATACGAGGGAAAAATTCAGCAGAGTAGGTTTTGTAAGAGACGATTTTAACTTATTAAGAGGAAAGAATATAGATATTGTCGGGAAGATAATAAAAAGAATAGAAGGTAGTCCAAAGTCCCTGAAAGAGTGGGTACAGGATATAGAATTTATAATAGAGAAACTCGGCTGGCAGCCCGGTTATTCTGAAATAAGAACTCGTTTCCAGAAACTTCTTTATGAAATAAAGAGAGACATTTTTTTCTCAGAAGACGAGTTTGTTAATATACTTAAAAAGGCACTTGAACTTGTGGAGGTTGAAGAAGGCAGAGGTTCTGGTGTGAAAGTAAGTGGTGTTCAGGAAAGTGTGGGAATGAGTAAAAAACTCTGTATTGTTGGTGGAGCAACGGATGAAAATATTCCATCCGCTCCCTCGCTGGAAGAGTTATTTATACCAGACACCCTGAAAAAACAGATGGGGTTTACCAGTTATGATTTACGAATGGCGAGAGAACGGCTGGACCTGTACCGACTTAAAAATGAAAATGATAAAATTATCTTCACATATCCTTCAAAGATAGGGGATAAAAACCAGATGAAGTCAATCTTTTTATTTGATTTACAGGACTCAACTCCAGCCCCAAACATATTTATTTCAAAAGCATCTGAAATTTTTGCCCCATCTTTTTCTAAAGAGAAATTTATTAAAAAGTTTGTAAGAGATGGAAAATTAAACATAAGAGTCACACAGTTAGAATCCTTGCTTAAGTGCTCATATAGTTTTTATCTTAAAGAGGTTGAGGAGATAGAACCATATCAACTACCTGAGGTTGCAGAAGTACCTGAGTTATGGGGTAGTATCATACACAGAGTAATGGATGATATATTTAAGGATTATAAAAACAAAATAATTATGGATGAAGATGTTGTAGTTCTTATAAAACTTTTTAATGAAAGAATGATAGAAGAAATTGGAAAAGAATGTAAGGAACAGAAAATATCTAATCTCTATAAAAATATTATGATAAAACGTTCTGAAGAAGTCAATGGTAAATTTACATCTATAATCAAGGCACATACAGGTAATATCTTTGTTGATTCGGAACACAAAATAGAAGAAGGTACTGGGTTATTACATCTGAGAGGAAGGATAGACCGTATTGAAAAAACACCAGATAACAGGTTAAACATTATAGATATAAAAACAGGCACAACACCTCCTCCGAGTTACACAGAGAATAATTTCTTTAACGGATATAACCTTCAGATACCTCTTTATATATGGATGTATAGCAAAAAGTTTAATATCTCACCGGAAGATATTACTGGTAATATATGGCGATTTGATTTTATTGAAAAAGAAGGGAAAGATAGCGATTATGAAAAGTACTATAAAAAGATTGACTATTTTGAAAAAATAGAAGGATTTCTTGATAATGTGGCAATAAAGGTCCTTGAAGAAAATTTCAGTTTTATACCGGAAGAACCACTTAACTGTTATTTCTGTTGTTATAAAGGGCTATGTCCTTATGAAAGAGATTAACTTTAGAGCAGTTATTATTGAAGCATCAGCAGGGACAGGTAAGACCTACTGGATAACCAGGGAGTTTCTTAATTTAATAGGGAAAGATAATCCTGCATCTGATATAAAAAAGATTCTTGCAGTAACATTTTCTGAAAAAGCATCCATAGAAATGAAAACACGTATTCTTGAAGAGATGTATAGTGGGATATTTCAAAAACTCCCTGAATATAAAAAGATAGAATTAGAAAATGCCATATTGAGGATGCGTATTTCAACCATACATTCCTTCTGTCGTCTGCTTTTAAAAAGGTTTGCATTTTATAAAGGTATAGACCCTTTTTTCAATGTAATAGACAAAAGAGAAAGTATATTGTTCTCCTATAGAGCATTCAACAAATTTTTAAATACTGAAACTTCAGAGCAATTACTCCATCTTCTGAAGGACTTTAAATTACAAACGTTAAAAAAGCAGATATTCAATATTATGGAAAAACATCCATATACTACTATTGGAATTTCTGAAGGGATACTTACAGAGAAAATAGCAGGTATCAGTAAATATATAAATGAAATATCTGAAAACATAAAGAGAGAACTGTCTGCGCTCGATTTTAATGACCTTGAAATAATGACATATAACATTCTCAATGAAAGCCCTGATGCATTGACAATACTTGAGGATTTTGATGAAAAAAATAACTTTATATTTGTAGATGAATTTCAGGATACAAATCTTGTACAATGGAAGATTATATATAAACTCGTTGAGGATTGGATATCCGGCTATACTGCAAAGACAGAAACAGGGAAACCATATGGTATTTTTCTTGTAGGCGATAGGAAGCAGTCCATATATAAGTTTAGGGGAGCAGAAGGAAAGGTGTTTGATGAAGCAAAAAAAGTTTTAAATATCTATTGTACTGAAAAAAAACTTCTATATAACCATAGAAGCACACCTCAAATAATCAGTTTTATAAATAATGTTTTTGATGGTATTTACCCATGGACAGAGGAAAAATTATCCGGTGGGCTTGGAGTTGAGGCGCCTTCCTGTGTAGAGATAAATATAGCGGAGAGAAATGAGGATAATGCAAAAGAAAGTGAATACATATGGGTTTTAGGTAAGATACAGGAACTTATAGAAAATAAAAGGAAGGTATGGGACAAAAAGATAAGAGATTTCAGAGATATTGAATTCCGTGATATAGCCATACTTTTGAGAAAAAAAGCAGGAAAAAATTTCCCGATTCTTGAGAGACAACTTAAAGAAGCAGGCATTCCTTTTGTAGTAATTGGAGGTATAGGGTTTTATAGAGAACCAGAGATTATATTTCTTCTTTCACTTATCCTTGCTCTTATAGACCCATCGGATATGTATTCTTTATGGAATTTAATCTCCTCTGTTTACAAAATTGATATTGATAAGATATATAAATGGAGGGATATGCTTAAGAATGAAGAGATTGTAGATGTAGTTGAAAGAATAATTAAGGAATTAGATTTCTGGAGAGGGATAAGTACACAGCAGAAAGCCAATATTGAGAAGTTTTTAATGATTATAGATAACTGGAGAGGGGTTCCTTTATATACCGTAGCAAGAAATTTAAGAACAATGATGTTTTCTGATGAAGAACCGAAGGCGGATATATTTTCAGAACATCAGGATGCAGTGAGGGTACTTACAGTGCATAATGCAAAAGGGCTTGAATTTCCCGCGGTCTTTCTTGTGAATATTGAGGACGGCAATGTAAATATCGGAAAGGAAGACATCTTTTATCAAAAGACAGAAGAATCCCCACTTTATAAATTTATTCTTAAAAAAGAAGCAGATGAAGAATATGAGAAGAGTTTTAGGCAGATGCTTGAAGAGGAAGAGCAGAGAGTATTATACGTGGCACTTACCCGTGCCTGTCAGTACCTTTTTATTTCAGGGACAAAGAAAGCAAGAGGTGGAAGTATATGGATAAATATGATTGAAAGGTTTAGAAATGAGTTTCCAGCAACTCCTGTTCAAAAAATATCCATATCCAAAGAGAAAATAGAAAAGGAATTGCAAATAGATTATATTCCTGAAAGAATATCTTTAGCAGGTACGCTTACATCTTATACGGAAGAAAAAAAAGATGGGGAGTACTATTATGAAGGAACTCTTATCGGAGATATTGCACATAAATTGATTTATGAAATATCAAAAGGCGAGATAAAAAACAGGAATGAATATAACAAAAGGGTGAGATTTTATTTGAAAAAAGCAATGTTTGATAGAAACAAGAAAATGGAAGAAGGACTGGAAAAAATATATGATGGTATTGAAAAAATTTCTGAATTTAGAGAGATTTTAGAGATAAAAGAGGGAAGGTATTCAGAAATGCCTTTCATAGTTGAAATAGAAGGCAGGATATATACTGGTTTTATTGACAGAATAGTCCTTAGAGAAGATAATATCTGCTGTATCTATGACTACAAAATGGAAGAAGGGAAAACCGAAAAATACAAAAGTCAGATGGATATATATGAAAAAGCAGTAAGAAAGATGTTTCCTGAAAACGATATTGTAAAAAGATATATTGTCTTTCTGAAAACCGGAAAAATAGAAGAAGTTTGAGAGTCATGGAGGAGAAATGCAAAAGAAATGTAAATTTTTGATAATCTTGTTTCTTACGATTTGTAATGTAGTATTCTCTTTAGAAATAAAAAACCCTTATCAAGATATAAACTGGAAAAAAGATAAACAGTACAGGGTAAATCTACACACCCATACTAAATGTTCTGATGGACAGTTATCTCTATCTGAAGTTGTAAACAGGTATAGAGAGGCAGGATATACTATCCTTGCAATTACAGACCATAATATAATTACTTTCCCATGGGAGCAGTTTGATAAATCTGGAAACTATGAAAATAGAAATCCCAGAGAGATAGATATGTTAGCAGTTCAGGGATGTGAGTTTTCCAGTCATCATCATCTCGGAAGTTATTTTACAGATGCAGGTCCTTGTGTAGATATAGAAAGTTCATTGAATAATATAAGAGAAAAAGACGGTATAGCAGTATTGTTCCATCCAGGAAGGTATAACTATTCTGATGAGTGGTATATTGACCTTTATACACGGTATCCTTTTATTGTGGGTATTGAGGTTCATAATCAGGGCAACAGGTGTCCTATGGACCAGATTCTATGGGATAGAATTCTTACAAGGTTAATGCCAGATAGACCTGTCTGGGGTTTTGGGAATGATGATGCACATCTACCTGAACATATAGGGTTATCATGGAATGTTTTTATCTTAAAAAATTTAACCGTTGATGAGTTAGATACAGCAATGAGAAAAGGAATCTTTTATTTCTCATATAAACCAGAAAAGACATCAGATAAAATGCCTCCATTGATAAAATCTATTTTAATATCAAGAGTGCTTGTACAAAATGGAGAAATACGTATTTATGTAAAATCAAAAGATGCAAATGCGATAGAGTGGATTTCAGATGGTAAAGTTGTAGCAACAGGCGAGGTAGTAAATCTAAATAAAATAAAAAAAGACACCGGAACCTATATCAGAGCAAGATTGATAGGTGAGGGTGGCTATACCTATACACAACCCTTTGGAATAATAGACAAATGAATAATGAGAAGAAAATATCTCTGCGGGTAATGCAAATTCAAGATGAAAAAAACATTTGTTCTTATATTATTTGCTATTGCGATGGCATATGTTGAAGCAATGGTTGTTGTATATCTACGGCGACTTATTCCTGTCCCTGAATGGTCCTCAATCTCTTCATATAAAGACCTATGCACTTTTATCAAAAATGCAGGGATAATGTGGAGTGAACAAACGAGGGAATTTGCCACAATAGTTATGCTTATATGTGTTGCCCTTTTATTCGGGAAAAATAACAGAGAAAAACTTGCTGGTTTTTTAATTGCTTTTGGTATCTGGGACATCTTTTACTATATCTTTCTCTACCTCTGGTTAAAATGGCCTGAGAATCTTCTTGACTGGGATGTTCTATTCCTAATACCATGTCCATGGGTATCTCCTGTTATTGTACCTGTATGTATATCAGTTATAATGATAACATTAGGTTTTTATCGTTTACTGGATAAACAGAAGAAGAATAGATAGAAATTAAATTAGTAATTGTTTGTGTCCTTTATTTTTATAAGATGATAAAATAAATATAGAAAAGAAATGAAGGGGGTGATACAAATGAAACAGAACTATTTACTTATTTATGCTATAACTGTTCTTATGTGTGGTTTTGCCTTTATCTGTTTTCTTCTGAATCAATTACATCTGGATTTGAGAAGTATCAGGTCTGCTACTGAAGGTAAAACACTTAAAGGGAGTAAAATAAAAGAATGGGAGGGGGCAATATTTTCAATCATCATTATTATTTGTGCGGTTATTTTTGTTATGCTCGCTATCGTAAGTACAAGAATACCTCCTTCTGCTACTCCTTAAAACAGGTTGAAATTTTTTAAAAGATAGGTAAAATATATCTCTATAAAAATTTAGATATTTTTAGCCACCTTAGCTCAGTGGTAGAGCAGGGCACTTGTAATGCTCAGGTCCGGGGTTCAAATCCCCGAGGTGGCTCTGGTTAAATCAGGTTTGTAAGTGAAACTTTAGCCGGTAAGAACTGCCATACATATCATACCTAAAGCAAAGCCCCATCCAAATGTATTAATTGCTGGTACATATTTTCTAATAGAAAAAGTAAGGGATATGATTATTATAAAAATTAAGAGTCGTATGAGTTTCCATTTTGTGAATACAGGTATTGCATTACTCAATCTTTTCTTTCCCATATAAACTCCTTTCAATCATGAAACTTTTTTGTTCCTGACCTTAAAATTCTTTTCAGTACCTTTCCGGTGGGTGTTTTAGGTAATTCAGAGACAAAATCTACAATACGAGGTACTTCATGTCTGCCGAGATGTTTTGAGCAGAAATGGATGATTTCTTTTTCAGAAGCAGTTGCCCCATTTTTAAGAACTATTACAGCCCTCGGAACTTCATTATGTAGTGGATGTGGTGCACCGACCACTGCTACTTCTAATACTGCAGGATGTTTTCTTATAACATTCTCAACCATTCTCGGATATACATTCATCCCACTTACAATAACCATATCTTTTTTGCGGTCTACAATATAAAAATAATCATCTTCATCTTTATATCCCATATCCCCTGTTCGGAAATATTCTCCCCAGAATGCCTCCTTTGTATCTTCAGGTCTGTTGAAATAACCTTTCATTACATTTTCACCGCGCACCACTATCTCACCTACCTCTCCTGTTTTCAATTCATTTCCATTATCATCTATAATTTTCATTTCAACTCCAGGAACTACTTTTCCAATAGAGCCAATCTTACGCATACCACCAATAGGATTAACCGCTGTTACAGGAGAACATTCTGTAGGTCCATCACCTTCATAAATCATTACGTTATATTTCTCTTCAAATCTTTGAAGTGTATGCAAGGGTAGGGCATCTCCCCCTGATATACAGAAACGTAGTGAAGAAAGATGGAAATTATATTCATCATGCAAGTCAGCGAGAAGTTTATACATTGAAGGTACACCGAGAAAAATAGTGGCTTTTGTTTCTTTTATTACTTCTGCTATCTCAACAGGTGCAAACTTTGGGACTGCGACAATAGTTGCACCTACCGCTACAGGGGAAATCATACCTGCAGTTGCTCCAAAAGCATGGAATAAAGGCAGTACTGTTAAGAAAACATCATTCTCGTCTACGTTCAGCACCTGAAGAATTGAATTAACATTAAAAAGAAGATTTCTGTGTGTTAACATTGCTCCTTTAGGATAGCCAGTTGTTCCTGAGGTATAGAGTATTGCCGCTACATCCTCGTTCTGATTTAGTTCAGGTATTTCAAAGGTATCTCTCTCTTCAATTATTATTTTTTCTACTGGTATTGCTTTTTCAATAGATGATTTACCAATCGCAACCATAAATCTCATTTCTGGAAGATTATCCTTTATAAGGTGGATATTGTTTTCAAATGCTTCAAAATAAAAAATCCCTTTCGCCCCTGAATCAGAGAGAATAAACTGGACCTCTTCTGCACTTAAAAGCAGATTTATCGGGACAACTGTAGCCCCTGTCTTCACAATACCAAAGTATATAGAAATAAAGTAGGGTGAGTTTATACAATAAAGTGCTACGCGGTCTCCTTTTTTTACTCCCTGTGTGAAAAGAAAATTCGCTATTTTGTTTGAGGTTTCTTCAATCTTCTGATATGTAGTAACTCCTCTGTGAAAAATTACAGCAGGTCTGTTCTTATATTGTATTGCAGAATTTTGTAACATCCTTCCCAATGAATTGAAGGCATTATACAACGTTTCTATTTTCATATAACTATTTTAATATATTTCTGGCGAGGGAATCAACCTTATCAAAAAGTTCTCTCCAGTCGTCAGGTGTGTATGTTGAATTTATTAAATATCCAAACGGAGGTGTTTCAATACAGGCAGGATGAGTGAATCGGATTGCTGACATCTTTGTAAATACATCTTTCCAGTTAACTCTACCATATCCTGGTGCGATATGAAGGTCTCTATCTCCTGGATTATCCTGTAAGTGGAAAGCCACAATATTTTTTTTCATTACCTCAAAAAATATATTAGGGCCATCCTGTCCAACTGAGATATTGGCATGACCTGTATCCAAACAAAAACCAAAGTTAGGATGTGAGAACTTCTTCGTCATTATTGTAAAGTGTTCTGGCAGAGAACCAAAGCGAGTGCCTGAAGAGTTCGGAGGCATATTTTCTATTGCTATTGTAAGATTCAATTTCTCTGCTTCAGGTAGTAAAACTTCTAAACTTCTACCGAGTTGATAGAGATAACGGTCAATACCTTCTGTATTTACATCAGAATAATTTGTTGTAGGATGTAGAATTACAACTTTATTGCCAAGTATAGATACCTGTTCTATCAATCTGGACATCTTTTTCACAACCTCTTTCCGTTTTATTTCATAAAAAGCAGAGATATCATCGTCTTCAGTAAAAGGAAGATGAAAACTATATAAAATGATATTATTGTTCTTATAATCCTGTGCCATCTTTTCAATTTCTTTATTATCTTTACCATTTATAAAACCAGTATTCATCTCAATAGCAGAAATTCCAGCGTATTTACATAAACTTATAACCTCTTCTGTAGATTTATATCCCATTAAAGTATATCCACACGCAGCCCATTTCCATGTTATTTCCATCTCACACTCCTTTTATTTATTTCAAAGTATTATATCTCAAATCCTTATTCCGTCAATGTTTCATACGGACAGGGTAGACAGGTAATACTTCAAATTCTCTTCCTCTCTCCCTTGAGAAGAGGAATTTTTAACAATTCCCTCTCCCTTGAGGGGAGGGGATTGAGGGGAGGGTGAGACCTTTCCTGCTCTTTTCCCCCTCATCCTGCCCTTCTCTCGCTTAGGTAGAAGGAAAAAGCAATTCCCCCCTTCATATGGGAAGGGAAAAGGTAAAGAATAAAAAAAGAAATGGCTATTAAAATTGTGCTATACTAATCCTATGAGTAGAGAAGTTCTTTACCATATTTATGTGATTATAAAATTTCTGCTCTTTTATCTGTTAGGACTTTCCCTTTTAAAAAAGATAAACATCTGTTATATATATCTGATTTTCACTATTATTTTCCTTACAGGTTTTATATTGAGATGGTTTAATATATATCCTGGGAAATTTGAACCATTATGGATTGATTTTTACACCTTTGTTATCTCTTTCTCTTTACTGGTGTTTTGCTCATATAATGTTTCAGTTCCTCTGAAAAATGGTTTATTGCTTATTATTTCCCTGCATATAATTTACAATCTTTATAGCATCTTTCATATTCTTTCTGGAGGATAAGGTGAAGGTATATGTGGGAACAAGCGGATGGTTATATGACTGGAATGAAGGTGGTAATTTTGATTGGTTTGTAGAACATTCCGGACTAAATTCAGTAGAACTTAATGCATCTTTTTACAGATTCCCTTATCCTAACCAGATAAAGTCATGGGCAGTAAAAGCAAAAGATATCAGGTTCTCTGTTAAAGTCCACAGAAAAATTACCCATATTTTAAAACTGAATGAACAGGCAATAGATGTATGGAATGATTTTAAGGAACTTTTTTCACCACTGGAAAAGAACATTGATTTTTACCTTTTTCAGATGCCTCCTTCTTTCTCCACTGAATATCTTGAAAGAATAAAAAACTTTTTTAATATAATAGAGCAAAAGAAAAAAGTAGCAATAGAATTTAGACACTCTGGCTGGTCTGAAGAGAAAATAGTAAAGGAGATTGAAAAAACAGGCATTGTATTTGTAAGTATAGATAGTCCTCAGGGACAGTCCTTTATAGTCAGAACAAATGACATCGTTTATGTCCGATTTCATGGTAAAACTTCTTGGTATAACTACAACTATTCAAGAAGTGAGATGGAAAATATTGCTAATAAAATCTTTTACCTTAATCCTGAGTATGTATATGCCTACTTTAATAATAACCACAATATGCTTTCCAATGCCAGAGAGTTCTTAAAAATACTTATACAAGGAGGAAAATGACCCTTATAAAATGGAGTGAAGATAAAATTCACAGGATGAATGTATGGGATATGGCTCTGGTTAAAATTATCTGTATCTTGCTCGGTTTAATTTTAGGAGCTTACACCTCTGAATTTATCAGACATTACATATGGTTTTTCCTTATTCCTGTTCTTTTCCTTTACATTATCGCCATCTACAGATTTTTCATAAGGAAATAGAAAAACTTGCTATTAAGAGCAAGTTTGTTTTATAATAATTTCACTTGCCGGGATGGCGGAATGGCAGACGCAACGGACTTAAAATCCGTTGGAGATTTATCTCCGTGAGGGTTCGACTCCCTCTCCCGGCATTTTTTTATTTAATAGAACCCGAACGGAGGAAGGGGTGCAGGGGAAGGTATCGTCCCCTGCGTATTTCGTATTGGGGGGAGGACTATATCAGGAAGGGGGAAGCACCCCCTCCTGAGGAGCGAAGCGACCCGTGAGGGTTCGACTCCCTCTCCCGGCACTTGTCTATCAACGGTTTCCACAGTTTTACCCCTGACATTTCTCACCCCTTAAAATCTTCAGTGTGCCAAATTTGTGCCAATTTTTTTCTAAATTCTTTAAATTTTCAGCAATATTCTGCACATTATAGATTGAATAGTGTGACGAAGAACCAGGAATCTTATGCCCCATTAAGTACTCCCGTACCTCATAATCACAACCTGCCATCCGCATCCTCGTGCAAAAAGTCCTTCGCAGGTCATTACAGCAAAGTTTCTCTATACCTGCCTTTTTTCTTGCTTTCTTTATCTGGTATATCAGGTTGTGTTTATCCAGGGCACGTCCATCTTCATAACAGAAGAGATTCACCCCTCTGGTCAGGGCAAGGTACTTTTCAACAATCTGTCGCGGGATATCCCATACCAGTGGGAATTCTGTCGTGACTTCTGGAGTTTTCTCCCTCTGGATAACAAAATACAGGATATCATCCACTTTCTTGAAGTCCTGCTTCTTGAGATTCAGTAGTTCCCCCTGTCTGAGCCCTGTAAAGAGTATAAAAATAACAGCATCTTTTACCACAGGGTCATCTATATTATCAAGAAAGAGTTTTTGCTGTGAAACCTCAAGAATATGTTTCCTGATGTTGTCATATTTTATGCGTTCCACCATCTCTACAGGGTTATTCTGTACATGTTCCTCTATCCTCCGCTCATACTCAAAAAACCTGTGCAGATACCCCCGGAGGTAATCAAGGGACCTGGGAGAGAGATTTTTGGCTATTTTTATTCTGGTGAGAGTTTCCTGGATAATTTTAGGTCTGATTTCACTTACCTTCCTGTTTCCAAGGTAGGGGACGAGGTGTTTGTGGCATAATAGTTCCCTTTCCCATGAACGAAGTCCCTTGTTTTTCTGGTACTCAACGAATTTCTCTGATGCCTGTTTAAATGCTGGAACATCCGGAGAAGAACCTGTATTCTGTATACTCCAGAGTTTGTTGAGCATTTGACTGGCAATTCTTTGTGCATCTGCTTTATTTGAAGTATGCGTGGAGCGTCTGAATCTTACGCCATTCAAACATATATCAATGTAATAGTATGGGCTCCCCTTTCTTTTTAGTAGGTTCATTGAAACCTCCTTTCGGAGGTCTCCATCTGTCCCTGTCAGTGTAATATTGGCTTGTTTAAGTTCTTCCACCCAATTTTCAAAGAGCAAATCCGAACTTTTACTTATTATATATCTCTTCCTCTCAACTTTTAACCAGTAGTCATCCGGGTCATCATCAGATTCAGAAGTATCAGAATCACTCTGTGTG
>JAOAIL010000025.1 GCA_026414725.1 bacterium | reverse complement strand
TGGCTATACTCTACATCTATACCCATCTGTTCAAGTGTCAAAATAACTTCCCTCCTTACTTCATTTCCTGCATCCAGTGTCGTTATATCAAAATATCCCCCTTCATCTAATATCTCTGTCCGCTTCTCATCTTTAAATATAAAAAACTCCAGTTCAGGTCCTACATAAAATGTGTATCCCTTCTTTGCTATCTTCTCTAACTGCTTCTTAAGTATATATCTGCTGTCCCCTTCATATGGGGTCCTGTCCGGATTTAAAATATCACATATCATACCCGCTACTGCCTTCTCCTTAGGGCGATATGGAAGTATGGAAAAAGTAGAGGGGTCTGGCATAGCCACCATATCTGACTCATCTATCCTGGCAAATCCCTTTATGGATGAACCATCAAATCCCATTCCGTCTTCAAGTGCATGTTTTAACTCTTCTACAGTGATTGTAAACCCTTTCATCTGTCCTGTAATGTCTGCAAACCACAGCCGTATAAACTTTACATCATTCTCCTTTACAAGTTTTAAAACATCTTCTTTCGTCAGGTTTCTTTTATTCATTGTAATCTCCTTTTATGTTTATTTTATCATCAATCCTTTTCTTCCAAAAGTTTTCGTACAGATAGAGGAAAAGGACTGAAATAGTTGTTTTAAATTGTATCCCTCTCCCTTGAGGGGAGAGGGGGATGGTGAGGGTGAGACCTTTTACTAATCTTCTTTCCCTGTATGGAGAAGTGATTATAAACATCACCCTACCGTTTTTCTCCTCCTTCATATGGAGAGGAATTATCAGTATTTAACTATTACTTATCCCTCTCAAACTCTCAAATTCTACAGTTTTATAAACAGGGTTTTAATACAACCGCTCCTAATGGGGGTAGTGTAATATTTACAGAAAAAGGTCTATTATGTAATGAGATATTATCTGCCTTTACAATACCAAAATTTCCTGTATTACTTCCCCCATAAAAATGAGAGTCACTATTGAATATTTCCTTATACTTTACTTTTAGAGGAACTCCTATCCTGTAATTATGTCTCGGAACCGGGGTGAAGTTAAATATAGCAACAATAAAATCATCTTTTTTCACGCCTTTTCTTATAAAAGAGACAATACTGCTTTCATAGTCAGAAAAATCAATCCATTCAAAACCATCAGATGAAAAATCAATTTCAAATAATGCTTTTTCTTTTTTGTATAACCTATTTATATCATAGACAAATTTTTTCATCTTTCTGTGTTCTTCTCTATCAAGTAAATGCCAGTCAAGTTCTCTATCATAGTTCCATTCAGATATCTGTCCAAACTCCCCTCCCATGAAAAGCATTTTTTTACCTGGATGGCAATACATATATGTAAGTAAAAGACGCAGGTTTGCAAACTTCTGCCAGTTATCACCGGGCATCTTTGAAAGGAGGGATTTTTTACCATATACGACCTCATCATGAGAAAGCGGCAAGATGAAATTTTCTGAAAAAGCGTATAATAAACTGAATGTCAAACAGTTATGATGGTATTTTCTATATATTGGGTCAAGCGAGAAATAGTAGAGAGTGTCATGCATCCATCCCATATTCCACTTGAAACCAAATCCTAATCCCCCCATATATACAGGTTTACTTACCATAGGCCAGGCGGTTGATTCTTCTGCTATCGTAAAACATCTTGGAAATTTATTATAAATAGTTGTATTAAATCTTCTTAAAAAATCAATCGCTTCAAGATTTTCTCTTCCCCCATATATGTTAGGTATCCATTCACCTTCTCTTCTTGAATAGTCAAGATATAGCATTGAGGCAACAGCATCAACCCTCAATCCATCTATCTGAAAATTCTCAAACCAGTTAATAGCACTATTGATAAGAAAATTACTCACTTCATATCTACCATAGTTAAAAATCGCACTTTTCCAATCAGGATGGTCTCTCTTTTGTGGATAGCAGTGTTCATAAAGATGGGTTCCGTCAAAGTAGTATAGTCCAAATTCATCCTTAGGAAAATGGGCAGGTGTCCAGTCCATAATAACACCTATATTATTTTTATGGAGAAAATCCACAAAAAATTTGAAATCATCAGGTGTCCCAAATCTACTTGTAGGAGCGAAAAAACCGGTCGTCTGGTATCCCCATGAAGAATCTAAAGGATGTTCTGTTACGGGTAATAATTCTATCCAGTTAAAACCAGTTTCTTTTAGATAATCAACAAGCATTTCTGCTATTTCGCGATAGTTTAAGAAAGAACCATCTTTTTTTCTTTTCCATGAACCTAAATGTATCTCATATATAGATAGAGGTTGTTTATATATATCATCATATGGAATTCTTTCCGTTTTATATATATAATTTGAATGATATGTAATAGAAGCATTTGCAGGTCTGAGTTCAAAAAAATTCCCATATGGGTCTGATTTAAGCAATACCATATTATTTTTTGTATGGATTTCAAACTTATAGCAGGAGAGTTCCTTTACATCTGGTATAAAAATTTCCCAGATGCCAGAGTTTCCAAGTTGTCTCATCTGATGTTCTTTTCCATCCCAGTTATTAAAATCACCTTTTACATTCACAGCCACTGCATCTGGTGCCCATACCGCAAAATTGTATCCCTCAATACCATCTACCACTCTTTTATGTGCACCAAGTTTTTTATATATCTCAAGGTGATTACCTTCATTGAAAAGGTAAAGGTCAACAGGACCGAATAATGACTCCTTAAAATAATACTTTCTTTTTTCTATACTATCCAATTTTCTTCCTTTTTCCCAAACCGTATTTTAAAATGATTTATAGCAGGAATTGTGAGTTCCTCACCATTTTTATCTTTAACTGTAATATTGAAAAAAATTGTATCCTCTTCCATAGGTATTATCTCTTGCTTTGGTATTTTTATTTCTATTATATCATTCCATAAGAAGAACAGAGGTTCAGATATGTTAGTTCCATATTTTATATTAAATGTTTTTCTTGATGAATTATGAAAAGAGAGCAGGAATTCTATATCTCTTTCAGAACAATCTATTCTTATATAAAGGTTATTTTCATCATAGCCATAGAATATCTTTTTTACGGGGAGTTCTACAGGTTTAAATGTTGTCCATAAACTGGATACATCTACCTCAATTGCATTATACCACTCATAAAAATGGGTAATTTTGCCATCAATGGAGGGTGTTATATAAGGGAGAACTTCTTCATCACTGTATTGTTCAACAGGTACAGAAAGAAATCCAGGGGGTGTAAGACCAGCGGCCTCATAGATATTCCTTATACTGTTTCTGAAATATGTGTCAAAACGCATCTTTATTTCTTTATCTACAGGTAAACTATACCACCAGAACCAATCACTTGATTCTGCAAGCATAATATATTCTATTATCTGTTTTTTTATTCTCTCATCGGCTGAATTTATACTTTCTTCTACAGACCGTCTTGCTTGTGCCAATATTTCCCATGCTCTATTGGCAGGTCCTTTGCCAATCCAGTTGTCAAAATTCACTCCCATCCAGCTACCAGGAGAGATTCTGTCAAGTGTACTATGGTTTATCTCTTTATTCAGTGCCTCTGAAAAGGTTATAGTTTCAATTGGTGTATTACTGCTTAACATTTCATAAAGTGTGGTGAGGAAATTTCTCCCGTAATCAGGATAGAAGTCCCATGGGTTTTCTCCATCAAGTATAATAGAAAGTATATGGTTGGGATGTCCTTCAGAGATATGTTTTAATCGGTCAAAAAGTTGTATTGCAGATTTATTCTCTTCCATTTTCTGATATGAAAAACCAATCATATCAGAGATGTGGTGGTCCCTGAAGAATATGGAGATGATATCTTTATAATCCCATATGTTATAATGTTCTCTGTTTACCAGTGGTCTTGAAAGTGTTTCTGCCAGTAGATGTTCATCTGTTGCAGTCCATCTAATGCCATATTCAACAAAGAGTTCCAGAATTTCATTACTTAAACTACCTTCAGATGGCCATATCCCTGAAGGTGTCTTATCAAAAAAAGTTTTGTATGTTTCTATCCCTTCTTTAATATGTCTGCGAGCATCTTCAGGATATGAAAATAGCCCTTCTGGAATATGTAAAGATGTTTTTGTGTGTTTTGCAATATCTGTGTTATATATAAGTGGAAGAATAGGATGCATCATTGGGGATATGCTTATTTCTATCTGTCCTGCCTCCATAAGGTTCCTATAACTGTTTATTGTTTCAGATAGGATTTTTAACTCTTTTCTGTACAGAGATATTTTCTCTGAATCATTAAAATCTCTTCCTTTCTTGAGTAGTTGCTCAACTTCCTCATCTATAATTGCAGGATGAAAACATACCAGATGTAAGAGAACCTTGACATCGGAAATATCCTTTTCTGAATAATTATTACTTTCAACCTTGTTAAGTAACAGGTTAATAGCAGGATGTCTTTTGAGAATAAAAGGAGGTAATTCCTTTGCCATCATAAGTACTTCTTTTACACTGTTTTCTTTATCTTCAAGTAGGGATAAAAATCTATCCTCATATTTTCCAGAAGCAACACCCTCTATTTGTTTTAAAAGGACAGGAGTGAGATTGAAGTTAAGTTTCACAGATGGGAACTTTTTTATAATCATAGTCATAGGGTAATAATTGAAGAGTGTGCGAAAAACGAGAGTAGGTGTATTAATTACTCCATTTATTAGATAACAGGGTTGATGCATGTGCCAGAGTATAGATAGATACATCTTTACCTCATAAGAGTATTGTATGTTTTTAGATATTCTTCTACTGATGCTTTCCAGGAAAAGTCAAGGTTAATGATTTTGCTTACCAGCCGTTCCATCTTCTCTTTATTCTTAAAAAGTTGAAGTGCCTGTTCTATCTTTGACATAAATTCTTCACTTCCACCTTCAAATACAAATCCAGTTCCTTCTTCTGTTTCTGGATTATATTCTGCTACTGTATCTGCAAGTCCTCCAACCTTTCTTACTATAGGAATAGTTCCATACTTAAAGCTTATTAACTGTCCAAGTCCGCAGGGCTCAAATCTTGAAGGCATAAGGAAAAAGTCGCTTCCTGCATATATTTGATGTGCTAGTTCTTCATTAAATCCAGATGTAAATGACATCTTTTCTGGTATCTTCTTTTGCCATTTTGATAGAATTTCCTTATATTTTATTTCTCCATCTCCTAATACTACAATCTGTAAGTTATTCTTAAACAAACGTTCCATTATATCAGTGAGATAATCAATACCTTTCTGTTCAGCCAGTCGGCTTACCATACCAAAAACAGGGATATTACTATCTATCTGTAAGGACTGTTTTTTCTGCAGTGCTATTTTGTTTTCTATTTTGCTTTTATAACTTCTGTATTTTTTTGCTATATAATTGTCAAAAGCAGGATTCCATATCTGGTAGTCAAGACCGTTGAGAATTCCTTTCAGTTTGTTCTGATATTTTCTCAGGAGACCGTCAAGGTTATGTCCGAATTCAGGAGTAATAATTTCTTTTGCATATGTTGGACTTACTGTATTTAATGTATCAGAATGTATAATTCCTGCTTTCATAAAATTAACATTACCATAAAACTCAAGTTCTTCCATATTAAAATAGTGCCATGGGATTCCGAGTAAATGAAACTTATCAATAGAGAAGACCCCTTGATATCCCAGATTGTGTATGGTAAAAAGTGTCTTTGCTTTTGGAAAACGTTCTTTATAGTATAATTCAAGATATAAAGGTAGAAGAGCACTATGCCAGTCATGACAGTGGAATATATCCATATCTATCTTTAACGAAATTACTGCTTCAAGTACTGCTTTTGAAAAGAAAGAGAATCTTTCTGCACTGTCAGGATAGTCCTTTCCCCCTGGTCCATAAATCTCGTCCCTATCAAAATATCTATCACTGCCTATAAAATAAACACCAGGGAAGTCCTTACTCTTTGCTAAAAATCCATTTTCTACCCTGCTTTCCAAAAATCTTACTTCTAAAGGGGAAATAATTTCTATCTTGTATTTTCCTTTTATTTGTTTATACAGAGGGATAAACATATATATATTTTCTTTGCTCTTCAGATATTTATACAGCGCTCCTACAACGTCAGCCATACCACCAACCTTTACAAATGGAACTGCTTCTGCAGAGACCAGAGCAATGTTCTTTTTTCTCATATTTTATCCTCCTACAACCTAATTATAAGATTGTGAAATTTACTGGTTTGGACAATCTATACATTAAGGGACTTAAGAAACTCTGCTGCTTCTTCAGGTGGGGTAGGATTTATATAAAATCCTGTTCCCCATTCAAATCCACCCTGTTTTACAAGCCGTGGTATTATCTCTATATGCCAGTGATAGTCCTTCTCTATTGTCTGCCAGTATCCTGGACGTTGATACCTGCAAGGAGCGGTGTGAATCATAAAATTATAAGAAGGATTATTAAGTCCTTTTGATATTTTCTTAAATGTTTTAATAAGTATCTCTGCGAGCAGCTCTTTTTCTCTCGGTGTGATATAGTCAAAATCAGGGGAGTGTCTTAAAGGAATTAAAGATAATTCAAACGGGAATCTTGAAGCAAAAGGAGCAATAACAATAAATGACTCATTCTGTTCAACTATTCTTTTCCCGCTGTCAATCTCCTGGTTTATTATGTCACACCAGACACATCGTTCCTTATACTCATAATACCATTTTGCTCCGTTGAGTTCTTCCTTTACCCTTTTGGGAACAACAGGAGTTACTATAAGTTGAGAATGAGGATGGGATAGAGAAGCACCGGCTTCTTTCCCAAAGTTTTTGAAAACAAGGATATATCTGAAACGGTTATCTTTTTTTAGGTCAATACATCTTATCTGATATGTCTCAATAACATTTAACATAGTTGTTAGAGAGAAGTCCTTTATATCCATAAGTTCATTTGCTGGATTTTTATGTACTGGGGTTTCAATTATTACTTCATGTGCTCCTATACCATTCATCATATCATACATACCTATTCCTCTTCTGTTAAGGTCTCCTTCTATTCTTAAAGCAGGAAATTTATTGGGGACTACCCTTACTTCCCATCCAGGAGTATTGGGTTGTGTACTTCCGTATCTTATAGCAAATATCTCAGGAGGTGTTTTATCCTCATTACCAGGACAGAAAGGACAAAATGTTTCCTGTGGTACTTCAGAAACAGCAACAAAATCCGAAGGTCTAAATTTTCTTTCGGTTGCTATTACTACCCATCTTCCTATTACAGGGTCTTTTCTTAATTCTGACATATACACCTCACCATTTGTAGTTTTTTGGTATTACAACAATTCCATTTTCAGAGACAACAAATCTTTTTCTATCTTCTTCAAGATTATATCCAATTTCAGTATAGGGAGGGACTATTACATTTTTATCTATTATAGCCCTCCTGATTTTTGCATATCTTCCGATATTTACATTTTCAAATAGTATGCTGTCAACAACCTCTGAATAACTGTTTATTCTTACATTTGGAGCAAGAACACTGTGTCTTACTGTTCCACCACTTATGATACACCCACTTGAAAGCATTGAGTCCGTAACAGACGCCTTTCTATCTTCCCATGAGAATACTGTCTTTACAGGAGGGTACTGAACCTGAAATGTTCTAATAAGCCAGTCCCTGTCATAAAGATTTAACAGAGGGTCTATATTTACAAGGTCCATATTGGCTTCCCAGTAAGCATCTATTGTCCCTATATCTCGCCAGTATTTTGTTTCCTTTTTATTCTCATCTATGAAACGGAACCCGTATACATTATAAGTTTCTATCATTGAAGGTATAACATCCTTTCCAAAATCATGAGTACTATCTACTCTTTTTGCATCTTCCATAACTTTTTTAATAAGAACTTCCAGATTAAATACATATATACCCATTGAGATGAGTGAAACCTCAGGATTTTTAGGGTCAGGTATGGGCGTAGATGGTTTTTCTTTAAAATCAATAACACGATTATTTTCGTCTAATTGTAGAACACCAAATCTATATGCTTCTTTAATTGGAACCTCAAACACACTGATGGTTAGGTCTGCCTTCTTTTCAATGTGTGCATTTATTATTCTTCTATAGTCCATCTTATAAACTTGGTCCCCTGAAAGTATAAGTATCAATTCTGGCTTTTCGTCCTCTAATATGTTTATATTCTGAAAGACAGAGTCAGCAGTTCCCTGGTACCACTCTTCACTTATTCTCTGCTGTGCAGGAACAAGGTCAATAAATTCTCCTAATTCCCTTGAAAATATATTCCATCCTTCTCTTATATGTCTTTGAAGAGAAAGGGACTTATACTGTGTAAATATATAAATTTTTCTTAATCCCGAATTTATGGCATTACTTAATGGGAAATCAATAATTCTGTAAATCCCCCCAAATGGAACAGCAGGTTTAGTTCTATCTCTCGTAAGGGGATAAAGTCGTTCTCCTTTACCACCTGCTAATATAAATGTTGTTATGTCTTTTAAATTCATTTTCTACTCAGTATCGTTTTTACCTTATCTTTTAATATTGTTAAATCAGAACTTTTGATAAGATACGCATCAGCAGCCCATGTTAAAAATTGGTCTTTATACTGGGGATATGCCGTATATATAATTATAGGTAAATTTCTCTTTTTAGTCAATATCTTTCCCAAAGTTTCAATTCCGTCCATCTGTGGCATCTGGATGTCTATTATAGCAAGGTCAAATTTTTCTTTCTCTATTAGTCCTATTGCCTCATTACCGTTAGTACAGCATGTTACTTCAAAGCCATCCTTTTCAAGTTCTTCTTTATAAAGTAATCGCTCATTATCTTCATCTTCTACTATCAAGATTCTTTTTTTATCCATCTCATACCTCCTTTTTATAGAGGAAGATATACATTTACGGTAGTACCCTGCTGTTTAACAGATGTTATCTCAAGTTTTCCTCCATAATTTTCTATTATGTTGGAGACGATAAACAGCCCGAGTCCAAATCCCTCTGTTTTTGTGGAAAAGAATGGTTCTGTTATATGTGGAAGAACTTCATCAGGTATACCTTTTCCTGTATCCTGTACTGTTATTTTTAGGTATACACCCTCTATAACAGCAGATATTTTTATAGTTCCTGTATTCATATTTTCCACAGAGTTAGATATTAAATTGAATAATATCTCAAATATCTGTACCCTTTCTGCCTTGATAGATATATTTTCAGGTATATCTACCTTGACATCTATATGTTTTTTTGTGAACTCTAATTCAAAGACCTCAATAATCTCATTAACCACATCAAGTATATTGATTCTCTCTATTTTAAGAGGAGCAAGAAGTGTAAATGTAGATAGTTTATTTAATATCTGCTCTAATTTTTTCATCTCTTTAAATATAATATCTGCATCTCTATGTATAGTATCAAGATTGTTTTCACCTGCTATCCTTTTTGCAAAGCCACCTATGGTGACGAGAGGATTTTTTATCTCATGTATAAGATAAGATGCCATCTTTCCTATAGTAGAAAGTTTTTCTTTTTTTACCAGTTCTTCCTGGAGTTGTTTCATTGTATTATGCAGTTCTCTCAATTCTTCAAGTTGCTGTATTACTATATTGTGGGTAGTAGCGTTTTCCAGTGCTATACCTGTCTGTATACTTAATAAAGAAATGAGAAGTATTGTGGATTCATCTATGGGATTATAGTGAAAGGCATTATCTGCCATGATAATTCCAATTATATCTCTGGATGAAAAGATGGGTACTATTACTATTTCAGATGGTATTATAAAACTCTTGATTGCATCAGGAAGAAGAGAGATATCTTTTGTATCAGTTAGATGGAATATTTTTTTTTCAACAATGGCTCTCTTTAGATAGTTGTTTTCAGATATATCGTCAAGATTGATAACTACCTGTTTGATTAACTGAGGGAATCTTTGATTTGCAAGTTCTTCTTCAAGATCATGTTGAAGATATTCCTCAAGTGATATATGGTTTTTACTGAGTTCTTCCCATATCTGTGCTGCTTCTTTTTCATCAAAAGGACCTATTCCTTTTTTGCCATAAATAATATTTTTCTCTTTATCATAGTAGAATATAGCGGCTCTACTTAATCCCAGTGCACCGTTTGCTGTAAGTGCAGTTAAGGTTACATTCAGAATTTTTCCTTCATTGAAGGTTTCTTTTATTGCTTTTGAGATGGTGTGGAGCAGATATAATTCATAATTCAACAATCTACATTTTTCTTCAAATGTTTTTATCATCCATTCACCTTCCTGTTTATATTATATCTACTTTCTCTTTTTTCATCAATATTTTGTATGTACAGTGTAGATATGTAATCAACGCGCGGAGCCATTTCTCTTTCTTCCCTGAGGAATTTTATTAAGGGGGTATATTTTCCTGTATTTTAAAAGGGATTATCTACAAGAAGTAGGCGGTATTATAAAGTATGTATCAATAATAAAAAATAGGGTATAATGGGATTAGAAACAGGAGGTTAAAATGGAAAAGAGAAGGATTATAATGGTGATATGTATTATATTTATTATGGTATGTTCTATATCCTGTAATCGTAAGAAGAAAGTAGAGGAAGAACTCACCCCTTTTAATGCACTGGAAAAATATGGGGGTGTGATGGGAACTGCGATGAAAAAATCAAAGGCAATGGATGATGTGCTCTATCTGAAAAATAAGATAAACACATTCCAGATACAGGAGGGTAGATATCCTTCTTCTTTGAATGAACTTGTTGAGAAACATTATATTGAAAGGATACCTGAACCGCCAAAAGGTATGAGTTTTAGATATGACCCTTCAACAGGTAATATAAATGTGCAATGACTTTGAGAATAGTTAAATGATAATTGACTATAGCAGTGGTTTTTTTCTCGGTTTACAATTTGGGGTAGTACTTATAATCATTGGTGTGGAGTTTTATTTTTGTGTTTTTGATAGGTATCTTGATAAAGAAATAGAAGGATTGGAACTTTTTATACTCTCACTCATAACTATTCTGTGTATATTATTTTCTTTACCTCTATCTCGTTTTTCCATCGGATTCTGGAGTGTTTTACCAGTACCTCTCGGTTATGTTATCTTTCGCATTCTTGAAAATCGTGGCATAGAATTGGATTTTAAAAAAAGGACAGAGAAAAAAATCAGAATACTCAAGGAAAAAGCAAAAAGAAATCCATATATACCTGAGATATTTATAGAAATAGGTGATATATATTTTAACTTAAACAAATATGAAGAGGCACTACCATATTATTACAGGGCGAAATCTATTAAGGATAGTGCAGAGATTACTCATAAGATAAAAATTGCGGAGAGAGAAAACAGGATACAGAAAGGAGAAATATGGATATGTAGCGAATGTGGGACAACAAATTCTGGCAGTTCTGAAGAATGTATAAAGTGTGGCAACAATATCAAACCCTTGGTTTCTATAAAACAGGACATTATGAAGCATAAGGAAGAGATAAAAAGGTTGATAATCTATGGTTTTGGTGTTCCGCTCGCAGGTCTTTTGCTTATAATATTGCTAAAAACACTACTTCCTGATGCGGCTTTTACCTTTACGGCTATAGGTTTATCTCTGGGGATTATGTATATTTTATGGCGTGTGTTCTGGACTTCTTTATAATTTCTATGTAACAATACCACCTTCTTCACTCAAATATATTCCTTTAAGTTTCATCTCTAAACTATGAGGATTTTCAGTATATTTTAGTGCGGTTTCTTCATTAATCATACCTTTATTAACAAGTTCAATAAGCGCATCATCAAAGTCCTGCATACCTTCTGATTTTCCTGCCTTCATTGCCTTTATAATTTTATCGTCTTTACCCTCCATAATAAGTCGGCTGATAAGGGGTGTTACAAACATAATTTCACAGGCAGGTATTAAGTGAACATCCGGATTAATGGAAGGAAGTAAAAGTTGTGAAATCACAGCACGTAGATGCATACCCAGTCCTCTCCGTACCTGATGATGTCTTTCCTGTGGGAAAAAGTTTAATATACGAGATATTGTGAGTGAAACATTAGAACTGTGAAGTGTTCCAAAAACAAGATGTCCTGTTTCTGCTGCTTGTAAAGCAAATTCAACAGTATCACTATCCCTCATTTCTCCTACAAGTATTACATCCGGGTCCTGTCTTACTGCATATTTTAATGCAGACCTGAATGACTCAACATCCACTCCTATTTCTCTTTGAGTAATGATTGCCTTCTCATTTTTATAAAGGTACTCAATAGGGTCCTCTATACACAATATATGACACTGTCTGTTTTTATTAATATCATTTATTACAGCAGCGAGTGTTGATGATTTTCCACTACCTGTAGGTCCTGTTACAAGTACAAGTCCATTTGGAAATTGAGATATTTTTGATACAGCAGCAGGTAGGTTGAGAGAATTAAAGTCAGGTATAACATTTGATAGTCGTCTGGCTACCAGAGATAATGACCCTCTTTGTTTGAATATGTTTATACGGAATCTTCCAATGTTATGAATTCCAAAGGATGTATCAATACTTCCATATTGTTCAAGTTTTTCAATATCAGAAGGATTTTTAAGAATGAAGTTTGTTATCTCCTGCATAATTTCCATAGTGAGTTCTGGTAGATATTCAAGTTTTACAATATCTCCCTTTATTCTTAAAGCAGGATGAGAACCTGTTTGTAAATGGATATCTGAAGCATTTTTCTCCCAGGACATTTCCATCAATTGCACGAGTAAATTCTCTCCCATATACCCCCACTATTTAATAAAGAAAAATTTTTGAAAAAGACAGAGAAGTAGTGTATCATAAAAATATGAAAATTTCTATAGTTTACTTTTCACTCTCAGGAAGGACAAAGATACTTTCACAGTATTTAGCAGAGTATTTAAGAGCAGAGGGATTTTCCGTTGCAGTAAATCCATTAAAAACAAAATCTACCGGCTCTTTCTTAACAAACTGTATATATGCTTTTACGAAGAAAAAGGTTAAATTAGAGTATATACCGGATATTAAACACTCAGATTTTATTTTTCTGGGGTCTCCTGTCTGGGCTTTTGATATTGTTCCTGCTATGCGGGCATTTCTTGAAGAAACAGACCTTACGAATAAAAAAGTATTTTTATACTTGACATATGGTAGTGGCAAGGGCAAGGAAAGAGCAATGTCTAATTTCTCTCATCTTGTAGAATTAAAAGGTGGTAAAGAAATAGGGAAAGCAGATATTAAAGGGAGAAATGTTAAAGATGACTTTGAAAAATTTAAAGAGGAAGTTGTAAAATGTTTAAAACAATTTCAACCGATAAAGCACCATGGGCAATAGGTCCATATTCACAGGCGATTGTAGCAGATAAATTTATTTTTCTATCCGGACAGATTCCCCTTGACCCTCTTACTAATCAAATAGTCAAGGGAGATATAACCATTCAGACACAGCAGGTAATCCAGAATATAATAGTGATTTTAAAAGAGGCTGGTTGTGGTATTGAAAATATTGTAAAAACAACGGTCTATCTTAAAAACATAAATGACTTTGAAAAAATGAATCTTGTATATGCTTCTTTTTTCAAACATAAACCAGCGCGTAGTACCGTTGAGGTTTCAGGCCTTCCCAAAGGTGCATTAATAGAGATAGATTGTATAGCAATCATTCCCCAATGATTTTAATCAGGACTCGTTTTTGTCTTCTTCCATCAAACTCCCCGTAAAAAACCTGTTCCCATGTACCAAAATCAAGTTTCCCATTGGTGATAGCAATTACTACCTCTCTACCCATAACCTGTCTTTTCATATGCGCGTCTGCATTGTCCTCTGACACATTGTGATGATATTGTGATACCGGTTGATGAGGCGCTATTTTTTCAAGCCATCTCTCAAAGTCATTATGGAGTCCCTTTTCATCATCATTTATAAAGACGCTCGCTGTTATATGCATTGCATTTACAAGGCAGAGCCCTTCTTTAATTCCACTTTCATCAACTGCTTTCTGAACTTCTTTTGTAATATTTATAAATTCAATCCGTTTTTCTGTATTAAAGGTCAGTTCTTTTTTATAACTTTTCATTGTTCCCCTCCTGTTCAAATTTGCTATTATAACATTTCCCAATTTATAATTAAAAAGGTATAATAGAAAATCAGATAGGGAGGAAAGATGAGAAAGAAAATATATTACTTTTTGATCTGTGTATTTATCCTTACATCTGTTTTTGCTTATGCAGCGGTTTCAAGGAAATCACTTGTTCAGAGAATCAGAAATGCTGAATATAACCTCAGATATATAATGTCTTCACAGGACTCTGCTATTCCTCAGCAGTTTCTCAAGGATGCCTATGCAATAATTTTTTTAAAACAGTATAAAGGTGGTTTTGTCATTGGTGCAAAGGGAGGAAATGGTATTATCCTTGCAAAAGATAAAGAAACAGGAGAGTGGAGTCCTCCTGCCTTTATGGCAACAGCAGAAGGGAGTTTTGGATTACAGATTGGAGGAAAGGTAATAGATGCAATCCTGCTGGTAATGAATGAAGAAGGACTGACACTTCTATTGAAGTCCCCTGTAAAGATAGGTGGGGAAATATCTGCAGCAGCAGGTCCTGTGGGGAGAGATGTCGGGGTTGGAGCAGGTCTTCCTGCCACAGGACTGTTTATTTACTCAAGGGCACGAGGTGCCTTTGTCGGTGGCTCTATAGAGGGTGGTCTTATTATGTGCGAGAATGAGGCAAACAAAGTTTTTTATGGAATAGAGGATATTACCCCCAGACAGATTCTTCTTGAGAAAAGGGTAACGATGCCTAAAGAAGCAGAGTCCCTTATAAAAGCATTAAAAAAATACGAGTCCTCTAACTAAAAACATCAAATCAGATTATGGAAGATATAAAAAAACAGAAGAGAATTATTCTTTTTTTGCTTATAAATAGTATATATTTTTTCTCCTATTTCCAGAGGGTAGGGGTACCTGGAACAATTTTTAACGAACTCCAGTCAGAGTTTTCTCTTTCTGCAACTGCTGTAACAGGGCTTGCTTCACTTTCCTTTCTTATATATGGTTTTATGCAGATATTTGCTGGAATAACTGCAGACAGGGTTGGTGGTGTATGGACATTTCTTCTCGGTGCTTTTCTTTTTAGTTTTGCATCCATTTTATTTCCTTTTTCTTATAATCCTTTTCTTCTTTTTCTTGCGAGAGGTTTTGTTGGTTTTAGTGCCAGTTTTATTTTTGTAAGTTTGATAAAGATAATAAGCACAATTTTCAAAGAAGAGGAGTTTCCTCTGTACCTCGGGATTTCACTGATTCTGGGGTATTCCGGGGGTGTTTTTGCTACATATCCTCTTGAACGTTCAGTCAGTTTTATTGGATGGAGGAACTCTTTCTTGATAGCAGGTGTTTTATGTTTATTATTTTCTATCTTATGTCTCATATCTTTTAAAACAGGGAAAGATGGTGTTCTTCAGAAGCATACATTTTCACTCCCCCGTTTTTTAAAAGTTGTAAAGAATACACATACTCTCCCTGTTATCATATCAGGACCTGTAAGTTTTGGAATATATTTTCTATTTCAGTCATCCATAGGGAAAAAATTCCTTGAAGATTTTTGCTATTTTTCATCAGCAAAAGCAGCATCCTTTACCTTTATAATGATGTCTTTCAATACACTGTTTGCTTTCATATCCGCTTATACTTCACAGATTACAGGAAAACGTAAACCCATTATAATGTTTTCAACCAGTTCCACCCTTATTGGAATTATCATTCTTTTATTCAACCTTATATTTAATATCAATCCTAAATTGTTCCTTATTTCCTATCTGCTCCTTGCAATCTCTGCTGCTGTTTCTCCAGTGTATATTACAGTAATAAAAGAGATGAATTCTATAGAACTTACTGCTACATCAGTTGGTTTTCTTAATACTGTCTCTTATTTATTTGTCTCATCCATAGGTTTTATTACAGGTCGTATACTTGACCATTTCAGACATATATCTGTAGAGATTTCAGGTATGGTAATTTACCCTGCAATTGCATATAGAACTATCTTTCTTCTCTGCCTTTCTCTATCTTTAATTTCTTTTCTCATATCCTTTTCTCTGAAAGAAACAGGTGTTTCAGAATCAAAATAAAAGGTATAATTATTTTGTAAAACAGATTCATTCTTCTTAAACAGAAGATGGAGAATCTGTAATGATTGCGCCTGTAGCTCAACTGGATAGAGTGGTGGGCTTCGAACCCAACGGTTGCCCGTTCGAGTCGGGCCAGGCGCACCTTTTTTAAATGGGCTATGTTCATTCCATCTTGTCAAAACCATTTTCATGGAGATTATTTCTGAGAAATTCCATCCACTGCAGAATTTGATAGGATAGCAGAACAAAATTAAAGATTCTTTCCATTATAAGGAGGATGACTAAATTTCCTTCTTTCTCGTGGATGAGAAGATTGGCAAAGGTCTCACTTCCCATTTTTCCTCTTTCCCTTCAAGGGTGAGGATAAAAATTTATGTAGCATATACTTATGTCCACTTGACTTATATTTTTTAAATAGTATAATTTACAAAAAAGTAAATAAAGGAGGAAGAAATGGAAAAGAAGAAAAAAGAAGTTTTATATACGGGTTCAGATACAGAAGGAGGGATTACTTCTGGTTATCAGATGAACGATGGAGTGAAGTTAAAGGTCTCTTATTCATTTTTTGGCTCCATCTATGATAAAGATGAAGAGGAAATGGTCCTTAAGGCGATGAAACAGGACTCTCAGACAATGGGACCACAGGTAAAACTTTTTCAGGATGAGTTTGCAAAAAAGTTTGAAGTGAAGTATGCGTTTGCTGTAAGTAACTGCACAACCGCTATGCATGTAGCAACGCAGGCATTTGGGATAGGTCCAGGAGATGAAGTAATAGTAACACCAAATACCTTTATAGCCACATCTCTTGTTATCATTAAAGAAGGAGCAAAACCGGTTTATGTGGATATTGACCCTAAAACATTTAATATAGACCCTGCTAAAATTGAAGCAAAGATAACAGAAAGGACAAAAGCGATATATGTAGTCCATTATGGTGGACAGATGTGTGATATGGACCCTATTATGGATATAGCAAAGAAATATAAACTTTTTGTAATGGAGGACTGTGCACACGCGCACGGAGCAAAATACAAAGGAAGACCTGCAGGCAGTATAGGAGATATGGGATGTTTCAGTTTCCATTCTCTTAAGAATATGACAACACTCGGAGAAGGTGGGATGATTACAACAAATAGTGATGAATTCGCAGAAAAAATTCAACGGTTGAGATGTATGAGTATAACCCACTGGCCTCCAGAACAGAAGATATTTGAATTTTCAGGATTTAAAATGGAAAAGACAGATGTAAGGGACTACTGGATACCTTCACACTTTGATGTTATTGATGATAATGGTAAGTGGGGGAATAATTACAGAATGAATGAAGCACAGGCAGCAGTGGGAAGGGCACAGTTGAGAAAACTTGATATGCTTGTGGCCTGTCTCTTTTTCTTAGCCTGTCTCTTATACACAGC
>JAOAIL010000024.1 GCA_026414725.1 bacterium | reverse complement strand
GTAATCAGTGGGTAAACTCATACAAGCGGTTGGTGGTGGGATATGAAGCGCCGGTGTATATCTGCTGGGCAAGGAGGAACCGCAGTGCACTTGTAAGGGTGCCTATGTATCAGCCGGGAAAGGAGAAATCCACCAGGATAGAGTTTCGTTCACCTGACCCAGCGTGTAATCCCTATCTTGCCTTTGCGACGATGGTATCAGCAGGTATGAAAGGTATAGAAGGGAAATATGCCTTAACAGAGCCACTGGAACGGGATGTATATCATCTTACAGAGGAAGAGATGAAGCAGTTAGGGGTTGAGTGTCTGCCTGGCAGTTTAATAGAAGCGATAGAGGTAGCAGAAGGTAGTCAGTTGCTAAAAGAGACATTAGGAGAACATATATTCACCAACCTTATAGCAGCAAAGAAGATAGAATGGGATGAATACAGAAAACAGGTACATGAATATGAAATAAAAACATATCTGCCTGTTCTGTAAAAAATATTTATATATCTGTTTTTAAGAAATGCTGGAGAGAAAGTGCAGCACCACCCAGTGCTCCCTGTTCTTTTCCCATAGAGGAAATTACAAAATCTACTTTTTCTCCATAAATGATATTTTTTCTTATATTATTAAACAATACATCTATAAACCTATTGCCAAATTTTTTAAGATTACTATCAAGAACTACCATTTCAGGATTTAAAAGTTTAACTACATTTGCCACTGAAATCCCCATATACTCTGATGCTTCTTCTACTATCTTTTTAACAAAAGGAATGTCTTTTTCATATGCTTTTACAATATTTTCAATAGAGACATCCTCTGAAGAACTCTTACTCTTATAGATATTTCTAACCTTTGCTTCTATTGAAGGTATGCTTGCTATTGCCTCAAGACATCCTTTATTACCACATTTACACTTTTCTTCTCTCCCGGGAAAGTTAAAATGTCCCATCTCCCCTGCTATTTCCATATAGCCACCTACAACTCTATTATCACTTATAATTCCACAGGAGATACCTTCACCGTACTCCACAAAAATAAGGTCGCTGATTCCCTTTCCTGTACCAAAAAGATGCTCTGCGAGTACCTTTGCCTGCGATGTATTTATCAAAAAAACTTTGAATTTCAATTTTTCTTCAAGGTATTTTTTCACAGGTACATTTCTCCATGAGGGCATTATAGTAGAAGAAAGGGAAATACCTTTTTCTATATCAATAACACCGGGGTCTACAAAACCCATACCATATATTCTTTTATATGGTACCCCTGCTCTTTTTATTAAAAGATTCACTATAGAGTTTATATCTGACAGAATCTCACTGCTCTTCTCTCTTCTTGATACTTTGCATAATTCGGTATGGACTATTTCGCCCTTAAAATTAAGGAGAACTGAATGTATCTCTTCTGGTCTTAATTCACAACCAATAAAAAATTTCCCTTCCGGTATAATCTCAAGTGTCTTTTCTTTTCTACCAATACCCTGTCGATTTTTAAGTTTACCTGTTTCTTTAACAAGACCCTCATTTATTAAATCTCTTACTGCTTCGGTAATGGTGGCAAGTCGTATACCTGTTATTTCTCCAATTCTTATTCTTGATACCTTCTGGTTATTATAAATAAAATTGAGTATATATCTTCTATAATACTCATTCTTCCTGACCTTTATCATTCATCTTCTCCTTTTTATCTTAAAAATTGTCTGTCAAAAAATAATTCTGAAAATTCTATAACAGTAGGTCTTCCATGAGGACACACAAATGGTGTTTCACACTTTAACAGTTCATTTTTTATATTTATCGCCTCTTCTTCTGTTATCCTATCCCCTGCACTAACCGCTCCTTTACATGCTTTTCTTGCAAGTGTCTCTTTATCACTCTTTATAAAATCCCTCTCTGCAAGGATATTTCTTATAGATACCACAGGATTTTTTATTACCTGAGGGAAACCATGCAGAGCAATGGAATGTGCATCCCATCTTGTTGTAAGAAAACCTAATCCTTCTAAGATATTATTTCCTTCTTCCCATACAATTATCTCTTCGGAGCTTAATTTTATTATCAGGGGCGTCAGTAATCTCTGTATATCCACTGCTCCACTTTCCCATTGTCTTTTCAAAATTTCAAATCTTATCCTTTCATGGACAGCATGCTGGTCCATAATAAGAAGTGTCTCTCCTGCATCAAAAAATAGATATTTGTTTTTATAACTTCCTATATAACAAGCATCTTTCAACTTTGCTCGTATCCCTTCACATTCAGGCACACTCTCTCTTTTTACATCAAACAGTTCCTGTTTTATATCAGATATACAGGGAATTACCTTTTCCATCTCATTACTTCCCACTTTTTCATAACATACCTTTCCATCTTCTACCACTTTACCTCTCGCTTTCTTCAATAAAATCTCCCTGGAGAAATCAAAAAGCAGAGAACATATATAACCCTCTTCTTTTAATTTAACCTCTCTCTTTGAAGGATGGATATTTACATCAACATCTTCTGGTTGTAAGTAGATAAATACAGCAAAGGCAGGATATATATCCTTAGGAAATATATCTCCATAAACAGAATTCATTGTGTAAGATAAATTTCTATTATAAACAGGTCTGTTATTGACGAATATATACTGCCTGTTCTTTACAGGAAACTTAAGATTGATATCGCCGAGTAAAACTTTTAATAAGGAGTTTTTTTCTTTTATCTCTTTTTCCCCAGATACAACATAGTCCTTATTAAGTGCTGCCACTTCACAAAATCTATCAATTATATCTTCGGACCGGTTAAAATTAAAAATGTTTTTGCCATTATGTATAAGAGAGAATTTTTTATTAGGAAATGCAATTGTATAGGGAATAATGATATTAACTATCTTTCTGAATTCCGTAGTGTCTGATTTTAAAAACTTCCTCCTCGCTGGAGTATTAAAAAATAATTCTCTCACCTCAACTGTTGTTCCCTCTTTCCGGGATATATCTCGTACTCCTATATTAACTCCTCCTCTGATATGAATTTCTCTTCCACCTCCCTCAATACCTTTTGCTCTACTCTGCAATAAAACATCTGAAACAGCACCTATACTGTAAAGCGCCTCTCCCCTGAAACCCAACGATTTTATACTGTAAAGGTCATTATAACTATCTATCTTGCTCGTAGCATGTCTGTTAAAAAGTTTTTCAACATCATCCGGCTCTATACCTTCTCCATCATCTTTTACAGAAATTAGTTTTTTCCCGCCTGACTTTATTTCAATGATTATATTTTCTGCATCTGCATCAAGAGAATTCTCTATAAGTTCTTTTACAACTGAAGCGGGACTTTCAACAACTTCACCTGCAGCAATTCTACTTACTATGGATTCTGATAAAAATTTAACCTTTCCCATTTTCTTTTATCTCTTCTTGAATTTTTTTAAGTTTAATACTTACTTCAAGTGGAGGTGTATTTTCAACATCTATAGTGAGTATTTCTTCTTTTAATCTCTTAAGAACTTCTATCTCTTTTTTAATCTCATCATACGGACTACCCTTTATCTCTGTAAAAAGTGAAGGGGTATCTACCCTCATCTCCCCTATTATGTGTTCTCTTAATGTCCCCTGAAGTTCAAGTTTTGAAAGAATCTCATCAGCACGTTTTATAATAGTTTCAGGAACACCTGCCAGTTTTGCTACATAGATACCATAACTTTCATCCGTACCACCTGGCATAATCTTGTGAAGGAAGATTACATCATTACCACTTTTTTTAACTGCTACATTGTAATTTTGAACCCCTCTATTATTTTCAGCAAGTCCTGTAAGTTCATGGAAATGAGTGGCAAAGAGTGTTCTTGTCTTACAACTTACAAGATATTCAGCAACTGCCCATGCGAGAGAAAAACCATCATATGTACTTGTCCCTCTGCCTATTTCATCAAGAACTACTAAACTTCTCTTTGAAAGATTGTTTATTATACTGGCTGTTTCATTCATCTCAACCATAAACGTACTCTGTCCTCTCGTTATTTCATCATGAGCACCTATACGGGTAAATATCTTATCCACAAGTCCAATTTTGGCTATCTTTGCAGGAACAAAACACCCTGCCTGTGCCATTATAACAATAAGAGCAACCTGTCTTATATAGGTTGACTTACCTGCCATATTAGGACCTGTGATAATTAAAAAATGGTTTTCTTTATTATCCATAATGGTATCATTTGGAATAAACATTTCTTCTATATTTTTTTCCACAACAGGATGTCTCCCATCCTTAATAATTATCTCAAATCCATCGTCTATGTCAGGCATAACATAACCATTTCGTTCAGAAATATCTGCAAGTGAACAGAGAACATCTAATTCAGCGATAGAAGAAAAAAGTTTTTGAAGAGAGGAAGAATGTCTGAGTATCTCTGCTTTCACACTTTCAATCACTTCTTTCTCTATAGATAGTATTCTTTCCTCTGCTGTTAATATCTTTTCTTCAAATTCCTTCAATTGAGGAGTGATAAATCTCTCTGCATTTACAAGTGTTTGCTTTCTTATATAGTCATTCGGGACAAGGTGAAGGTTTGGTTTTGTTATCTCTATGTAATATCCGAAAACCGTATTATATCCTATCTTCAAAGAGTTTATTCCTGTTCGTTCAATCTCATTTTTCTGCAATTGCCTCAACCACTCCTTCACATTCTCCCTTATATCCCTTAATTCATCCAGTTCCCTGTTATAACCTTTCTTTACAAAATATCCTTCATATCCAGTAGAAGGTAAATCTGTTTCTACTATCAATGACAAAAATTCTCTTAACTCTGGAATGTCTTCTATAACAAAATAAGGATTTTCTATCCCCTGAAGTATCTGTTTGAAAAGTGGAATTTTCTCAAGCAGACCGGTAATTAAAAGAATATCTTTAACAACATCTGAATAACCACAACTTATTTTAGAAAGTGACTTTTCCGGGTCTCCTGTACCCTTTAGAACATCCACTATCTCTTTTCTCAATCTCTGATTTTCTATGAGTAGTTTAACAGCATCCTGCCTTTTTTTTATTTTATGAATATCAAGAAGTGGATAATAAACCCATTGTTTAAGTTTCCTTTTTCCCATAGGTGTAACTGTGGTATCCATAATAGAGATGAGCGACTCTATTTCAAGTCCATAAAAAGCCGAAGGAGAGATATAAAGATAATCCGTATCTGTATAAATGGTTATTTTCGTGATATGCCCCAGGGGTTTCCTATTTATCTGTCTGAGATATTCAAGTAAAGCACCACAACTTCTTGTTGCACCTTCATTATCTTCTATCCCGAAGCCAGACAGATTTGTTGTTCCAAAGTGTTCACAAAGATTTTTCTCTGCTATTTCTCTATTAAATATCCAGTCATCACAGGGACTCATTGCTATTTTTTTCCATTTCAAAACTGGAACATTAAATATGTCTTCCACTATCTCCTTTTTATCTTCGGGAAATATACATTCATAAAGCGGTATTCTGGAAAGTATTTCTGCTGTTTTTAAATGGCTTTGAAAAGAATTTGTATATATTGTCCCACCTTCTGTATAATCAACAAATGCAATACCTGTATATTTTTTATCAGGATATATTGCTGCTATATACCTTGATTCCGGAGAATTTTCATCTATAAATGTTCCTGATGTAATAAGACGGACCACCTCTCTTCTTACTATACCTTTGGCTACTGCTGGGTCCTCCACCTGTTCACATATTGCTACCTTATATCCTGCTTTTATAAGTTTAGATATATAACTATCTGCAGAATGATATGGAATACCACACATAGGAACCTTACCTGAACTGCCTGCACTTCTTGATGTTAAAACCAGTTCAAGTATATGTGATGCTACCCTGGCATCCTCATAAAACATTTCATAAAAGTCCCCTAAACGGAAAAAGAGGATATAATCAGGGTATGCTTTTTTTATCTCGTTATATTGTTTAAGCATTGGTGTAAGATTTTCCATAGCAATATAATTATACCACAGGAAGATAAACCCTAAATTTTAAACCTGCCTTTTATTTTTTATATTATTTATATTATTTCTTATGCTGTGTAGTGTTATAATAATAAACTATGGGGAAAATTTATGACATTATTGTTGTTGGGGGCGGACATGCGGGAATAGAAGCATCTCTTGCAGGAGCAAGGATGGGATGTTCTGTGTTATTTATCACTTTTACAAAAGATAAAATTGGTTATATGTCCTGTAATCCTGCGGTAGGAGGTGTAGGGAAAGGACAACTTGTAAAAGAAGTTGATGCACTCGGTGGAGAAATGGCTAAAGCAACAGATAAAACAGGTATACAGTTTAGAATACTAAACAGTTCCAAGGGACCTGCGGTCTGGTCATCAAGAGCACAGGTAGATAGAAAAAAATATGCAATTTATATGCAGGAAGTTGTATCAAGTGAAAAGAATATTGAAGTTATAGAAGGAGAAGTTACAGCACTTATAATAGAAAACAACGAAATAAGGGGAATAGAGATAGACGGAGAAAAAATATCTGCAAAAACTGTCATACTTGCTCCGGGGACATTCCTGAATGGAACAATATATATCGGTATGGAAACAATGTCAGGAGGGCGGATTGAAGAGACGAAAACAAGTAAAAAGTTATCAGAGTGGCTTAAAAAATACGGCTTTGAAATGCTACGGTTTAAAACAGGCACCTGTGCACGTCTTGATGGGAAAACAATAAATTTTGATAAATTGAAACCACAGTATGGAGATGAACCACCTGTTCCTTTTTCTTTCTCAACAGAAAAACTTGAAATCAGGCAGCTGCCCTGTTATATCACCTATACAAATGAAAAAACACATAAAATCATCAGAGAAAACCTGAACCGTTCACCTCTCTTTACAGGTCTGATAACAGGTACAGGAGTAAGATACTGTCCTTCACTTGAAGATAAAGTAGTAAAATTCCCCCATCATACCAGACATCATGTATTCCTTGAACCAGAAGGACTGGATACAGATATTTATTATCCTAACGGAATCTCTACAAGTTTACCTCTGGATGTACAGGAAGAATTCATACATACTATAGAAGGATTAGAAGATGTAAAGATAGAAAGATATGGATATGGTATAGAGCATGATGTTGTAGAACCAACTCAGATATATCCAACACTTGAAACAAAAAAGATAAAGGGGCTATTTCTTGCAGGACAGATAAACGGTACAACAGGATATGAAGAGGCATCTGCACAAGGACTTATCGCAGGAATAAATGCTTCTCTGAAAGTTAAAAATCAACCGCCATTTATTCTTGATAGAGCAACTGCTTATATTGGTGTTCTTATTGACGACCTGACAACCAAAGGGACGAAAGAACCATACAGAATGTTTACCTCAAGGGTTGAATATCGCTTACTGCTAAGAGAAGATAATGCTGACATAAGGTTACGTGATGCCGGCTACAGATTGGGACTGGTTAATAAAGACGATTGGGAAAAAACAATATATAAAAAACAAAAAATAGAAGAAATTATATATAAACTTAAAAAAGAAAAAATTACTGTTGAGAATGGCAGGATAACTCTTTTTGAATATCTTACTAAATCTGGAACTAATATAAAGTCAATTATAAAAGAAAATGATTATGATGCAGATATTCTTAGAAAAGTAGAGATAGAGGTTAAATATAGCCCTTATGTAAAGCAGATGTTAGCAGAAATAAAAGAGTTTAAAAATCTTGAAAAAATCAAAATACCTTCAGATATTGATTATAATAAAATTCCAGGTCTTTCCCTTGAAATTAAGGAAAAACTTTCTGCTTTAAAACCACTTACACTCGGACAGGCAAGTAGAATATCAGGAATAACACCTGCTTCAATATCCACATTGCTGATATATTTAAAGAAGAAGAACATATTTGACTGAGTTTAATTTATATTCTATTATCAAAATATATGGAAAAACAGAAACTTTTATCTGTATTCAAAGATATTCCAGTCATACTTCTACAGGTTGATAAAAAAGGGATTATATTAGATATATTACTATTAAATGAACCACCAAAGTCCTATTCAAAATCTCTTATAGGGAAAAATCTATCTGATATCTTCCCTGATGAAATAACAGAGAACTTACAAAATAATCTACAATATGTACCTGAAACGCAGGGCTTAAAAGAATTTTCCTTTAATCTTACCATAGAACAATCTCTATTTTTCTTTAAAACCTATATGCTGCCTATAAAAAGGAATACATTCATTCTGGCTTTACATAATATTACTTACTATAAAAATATAGAATCAAAAGAACAAAAATATAAAGATATTATAAAAGAACATGCTCAACTCCTTTCTCTGTTTGATTCTATTGACCACATTATTTATGTAACAGATATGGATACATATGAAATCCTTTATGTAAATAAGGCATTGCAAAATAGAATAGGTTATCCACTTGTAGGGAAGTTATGTTATAAAGAATTCCAGAATCTTGATTCCCCCTGTCCATTCTGTACAAATCATATAATAAAAAATAGCAACTACCAGCCATACTACTGGGAATTTCATAATAAAAAGTTAAAGGCATATTTTCACATCACAGACAGGGTAATAAAATGGCCTGATGGAAGAGATGTAAGATTTGAACTTGCAATAGATATAACAAAACAGAAAGAACTTGAAAAGGAACTCAAAATCCTTGCATCTACAGATGAACTTACAGGTGTCTGGAACAGAAGATATTTTATACATCAAGGCAACCATGAATTTGAAAGGGCTATCAGATACAATATCCCTTTCTCGCTTATTTTAATTGATGTGGATAGATTCAAAAGAATAAACGACAGTTATGGACATATTGCAGGTGATACGGTTATAAAAAAAATTTCAAATATTATTTTAAAAAACCTCAGGGAACTTGATGTATGTGCCCGTATAGGTGGAGATGAATTCGGTATAATCCTGCCAAATACAGAAATATCAGGTGCAGAAATACTTGCAGAAAGATTAAGAATCATAATTTCAAAAGAGACATTTAAATATGAGGCATATAAAATTAAATCTACAATCAGTATAGGACTAACAGGATATAAAAAGGAAATTAGCAGTTTTGAAGAAATGTTCAAACTGGCGGATAGCGCCCTATACGAAGCCAAAGAAAGAGGTAGAAATATTACCATTTCAAAACATTATTAATTTATACTTACTCTCATTTATATATTCAGCCCTTATTAAGAGAAAAAAGGAAGTACCAATGAGAACATAACTTTTTTTTCAAGATAAGTTTTATAAGTCAAATTATTCCTGTAAGTTTTTGAATAATGATATAATATTTTTATGAAAAGTATATTTATAGCAGCAACAAGACAGAATGATGGTAAAACAGTTATAAGTATAGGACTTCTTCTCGCTTTAAAAAAATATATTAAAAAGATTGGCTTTATAAAGCCAGTTGGACAGAAGTATTTAGTAGTGGATGGTAAAAAAATTGATAAAGATGCTGTCCTTATCAAAAAATTAGGTGAAATTGAAGACGACCTTGCAGATATAAATCCTATTGCAGTTGAAGAGGGTTTTACAAAAGAATATCTTGATAATCCAAATCGTGAAGAACTGATAGAAAAGATAAAGAAAAGTTATGAAAAAATATCAAAGGATAAAGATTTTGTCATTATAGAAGGGACAGGACATGCAGGAGTTGGCTCTGTCTTTGACCTAAACAATGCAGAAGTTGCAAGAGTTCTGAAGGCACCTACGGTTATGATATCTGTAGGAGGTATAGGAAGACCTGTAGATGAAATCTCTCTTAACCTTTCTTTGTTCAGAGAAAAAAATGTTGAGGTAAAGGGAGTTATTATCAATAAAGTGAACGATACAAAGAAACCAACTATTGAAAAATATCTCAACATATTCTTTTCTAAAATAAATTTAAAACTTATTGGACTTTTACCCTATATTGATTACCTGACTGAACCAAACCTGTTTCAAATATGTGAAGCAGTAAATGGAAAAGTTCTATCAGGATATGAAAAGATGGGGCAGAAAGTAAAAAACATTGTGGTTGGTGCAATGACACCGAGACATGCGCTTGATTATTTCAAACCAGAAAGTTTACTTATAACCCCGGGTGATAGAGAGGACCTAATACTTGCAGCACTTTCTATAATCCCACAGGATTTAATCAAAGGCATAGTCCTTACAGGAGGGCTATATCCTCACAAAACAATATTAGACCTTATTAAACAATATGACTTACCAGTGATTATTGCCCCAATTGGTACCTATGAGGTTGCTTCTGCATTACATGAACTTATTGTAAAAATAACAGAAAAAGATATTGATAAGATTGAAATAGCGAAGAAAATTGTTGAGGAAAATATAGATATTGATAAAATTTTAGGGTAAAAGGACCTACTCACCTTAACTGTCTAAAAATATAAAAGTAATGATGGGGTGAGAAATTTTTTAAAACTCTGTCAAAGATTTCTAAAATATGTGAGAAATTTTCTCATGTTTACAAAAATCGTCAAAATATTGAAAAAGGAGTGTTTTTATGAAAAAACTAATAATAGTAGTATGTATTATTCTTTATATCAGTATCTCATTCTGTGAAACAATAGGGGAGTTAAAGAAAAAGAGCAGAACAGACCCAAACTACAAACCGGTATTTGTCTCCTCTGTATCTATTGACCCTGCTAAAGTAACACTGATTGATGGAAGGACTTTTTATAATGCTGGTTATGGTGCAACAACAGGATATGATGGTAAGAGATTGAATTATACCTTGAAAAATACAAATAAAGAACCTTACAAGGGACTTTTCGGTGATTTTTTGATTGATGAGTATGGTAATCTATTCATTGAATATGCAGAATTTAAAATTACAGAAGAAGGGTGCAAGGTTATCTCTTCAAAGATAATAAGAGTGAAGAAACTGGAGTGGGAATAATTATAATTCCCTGTCTAAACTGCGGTACTGGATTACTTCTGCAAGATGATGTGGTTTAATATCTTCTTAACAATCAAGGTCTGCTATGGTGCGCACTACCTTCCTTATCCTGTCATAGGCACGGGCTGAAAGATGCATACTCTCTATCGCTGATTTAATCAAACGCTGACACTCCTCATTTAATATACAGTATTTTTTCAGGTGAGATGTTGTCATATGCCCATTAAAATATATACCCTCTCCTGCCCTCTCTGGGCAACTATCCCTGATGTAGAATTCAGGGCACAGGATGACCATCCATTTATTATGGGAGAGTTTGTATGGACCGGCTTTGACTATCTCGGAGAACCCACTCCTTACTATGAGGAATGGCCCAGTAGAAGTTCATACTTTGGGATTATTGACCTCTGTGGAATACCTAAAGATAGATTTTACCTGTATCAGAGTAGATGGGCACCAGAAAAGGGAACATTGCATATACTACCCCACTGGACATGGAATGGATATGAAGGAAAGATAATCCCTGTCCATTGTTATTCTACATGGGATACAGTGGAACTCTTTTTAAATGGTAAGTCCTGTGGTATTAAAAATAAAGACCCTAAAAACCTCATAAACAGATACCGACTTATCTGGTATGTGGTTTATGAACCAGGAGAATTAAAAGCAGTTGCGTATGATAAAGATGGCAATCCAGTAAAAGAAACCACTTTAAGAACAGCAGGAAGGCCTGCTGAAATCCATCTTAAACCTGATAGAAAAGAAATGAAGTGTGATGGTGAGGATATGGCTTTTGTATATGTGGATATTATTGATGAGAAAGGCACTCTATGTCCGAATGCAGACAATCTGATAAATTTTAAAATTGAAGGACCTGCCGAAATTGTTGCAGTAGATAATGGAGACCCAACATCTACAGAACCGTTCTACCTGCCTTACAGAAAGGTATTTAATGGAAGGTGTGTGGTATATATCAGGTCATTGGAAGGTAAAACAGGGTATATTAAACTCATCGCTGAATCAGAAGGCCTGAAAAATGGTGAGATAACCATAATAGTGAAATGAGCCCCTACTATAAATTCTCTGAATACCTTAAAGAAAGATACGGATGCAGGGTCCATAAAATTACTGTGGATGCGGGATTTACCTGTCCTAATATTGATGGAACATTGAGTAAAAATGGCTGTATATTCTGTGATAACTACTCCTTCAGTCCACCTGTAAGGACAAAAAATGTATCTCTGGAAGAGCAGATTGAAGAAGGGATAAGATACGGAAGAGAAAGATATAAAGCAGAAAAATTTATTGTATATTTCCAGCCATATTCTAATACCTATGCACCAGTACATATTCTGAAAGAGAAATATGATGTAATCAAAAAATTCCCTGATGTAGTGGGTATCTCCATAGGAACAAGACCTGACTGTATAGATGAAGAGAAAATTTCACTTATTCAAAGATATACAAAAGATTATGAGGTCTGGCTTGAATATGGCTTACAGTCAATACATAACAAGACACTCAAACTTATTAACAGAAACCATACCTATGAGGACTTTATTAAAGCGATAGAGATAACAAAAGAGAAAAATATAAAAGTATGTGCACATGTGATTATAGGACTACCTGAAGAAACAGAAAAAGAGATAATAGAAACAGCAAAGGAATGTGCCCGACTGAAACTTGATGGAATCAAAATACATCCTCTTTATATTGTAAAGGGTACCTTTCTTGAGAAGATGTATATTGAAAGTAAATATACACCACTTACTATGGAAGAGTATATTGACATAACTGCCAAGTTTATTGGACATCTCTGGAAAGGTACTGTCATCCAGCGGCTTACTGCTGACTGTCCTCCTGAAGTTCTTGTTGCTCCTTTATGGATAAAAGAGAAACAAAAACTCCTTACCCTACTTGAACAACAAATGAGAGAAAAAGGAATATATCAAGTATAAAGTTAATGTATACGTTCAACACCAGTTATTCCAATAAGTACAGGGCTAAAAGCATAATTATCTCCACTAACAAAATCTATACTCGTTATTACCTCATTAGGACGAGGATTCTCCCATTTTGTAATAAAGAACCTTACTTTAAAACCCTCCGCACGTGGATGGGGATGGTCTGTTTCCCATGTAGGTTTGCAAATCACTGGTGACATTGATATGACTTAATTTTTCTTTTAACTTCTCATAAGGTGTTTTTCCATTGAGAGAGCCATGTGGTCTATGGTAATTATAAAAATTTTTCCACTCTTTCAATTTCTCATTTATTATAATCCCTTTAAGCATTCTGTAAACTCTTCCTCATCAATTTTTTGGGAACGTTCTACTTTACCATTCAACCATAGCATAATCTATAAAATCAATGGAGTTTTTCTGGTTCAATCTGTCATATATCTTCATAATCCTGATTATTGTGCAATAATCTATCGCTGTATATTGATAATATCTCTCCTGTGAAGAAGAAACTTCTCTCTCAAGAAACTTCACATCAACTTGAAGATAATATCTAGGTAAGGGTTTCTCATATCTTTTAAATCTTTGATTGTAAGGTAGTCGGTTCATCTTCAATCTCTTCAGTATCCGCCACACTCCACAACAATTAATTTCAATACCATGATATCTTTCTAAATACATCTTTATCTTGATAGAACTGAAGTGATAGTACTATCTGAGATATACAATCTTTTCTATTACTTTTGGTGGTGTCGCTTTTGGAAAATGAATAGGTCTTCGGAACCGTTCTATTAAACCATCCTCCCCATCTTTTAAATATCTGTTATGTCTCTTATAGTAGGTTTTCTTGGAAATACCATAATACATCCATATCTTTGCTACATTTCCAGTTATTTCCTCTACATGTCTAAACCATCCAATCCTCATCTTAATTTGTCTTTCTCTATCTATCATAATATCCCTACACTTTTAAAAATAATCCTTAAATTGTATAATCTGTCATCTCTCTCTATCAGTTTTATCAATTCCTTTTTTCTTACCATTATAGTATCAAGTAAGGTGGGTATGGAAAAAGAACTTTTTCAGGAGAAATTTTGGCAATATAAACCTACTTAATTTAACTGATTTTATAGATTGCAATCCTCTTAAAAAGTAAGAAATAGCGCACTATAAGGAGATATTACCAGATTCCCTTCGCCAGCCGTATTAAAGAATAAACCCTCTCCTTGTGAAATATTATCGGCAGTACAGTAAAGAAATTTAACAGGGAAATTAAATCCATAGGTAAACTTTGGTGTATATCCAGCCATTTTTATCCTTACTGTTTTAGATGTCTCTGCAAAGTTTACCATTACTATAGATGCCTCTTTATCATCTCTTACTGCTATTGCTTCAAAGTTATCAGTTGCTCCTCTTTTTCCTATGAATACCTTTTCTTTGCCTGCAACATGCTTGATGAAAAAGTAATGGATATGTCCAATAGGTCTTATATATATTTTCTTCTCATACCCCTGTGGCGGTGAAGGAATAACTCTGAAATGTATACTTGCTCCATCATCTGGACCGAAAAGCCCATAGGCAGCTGTTTTGACATCATGTATCATACCTGAAAAACAATCTGTCTGACAGAGATAGGTTAAAGCAAGGGCATTCCAGACACCACCAAAAGGAGAACATAACATAGGGTCAAGGGGGTCCCATGCATGGTAGTTAAGATGGTATTCTGATACAATTACAGGTATTTTTCTCCCTAAAATCTTTTCACTTATCTTTTGTGAAGCAAGGACATTTGAACCAAGATAATATGTTCTGGAAAATACACTTTCTTTATATGATTTCCCGGCATCACCAAACTGCTCTTGCAATTTAGCGAGGTCTGTAAAAACCCCTTCATTAGGTCCAGCAGACCCTGTTGGATAAAGATGCCAACTGATAAAATCAAGTTCAGGGTATCTTTTTAAAAGTGCTTCTATCCTGCCGAGTGTAGGCCAGGCATCCACAGGTCCACCTACCTTCAGTTCAGGATTTATCTCTTTTATTGCTTTACATAAACAGGTATATATCTGCAGGAAGTCCTCTGGATTCTTTTCCCAGTATCCACCCCACCACTCATTTGCTGGCTCCCAGTATTCCACCACTACATTTCCAGGACTGCCATACCTTCTTACCAGTTGCTGAATTGCTTCCTTTGTTTTTGATACCTGCTCTTCTGTAATTTTACTATTATAGTCCCATCCTGGAGGGACTGTAAATGGTGCAAAAAGAATCTTTTCTACACCCCACTTTTCTCTTGCCGTTTTTACAAACCTGTCTACTTCCTTAAAGTTCCACCAGTTACCTTCACTATCCGGTTCTTTTGCCATTCCAACCTGTGCCCTTAATAAACTTCCTTTGAAAAACTCCTGCATCATCTTATCCCATTCTTCATTGTCAAGTAGATGCTGTGGAATACCATTGATATTTGCACTTGCAAGGTATGGACTTACCTTCCCTGTCTTTGTAGTAAGATCAATCTCAAGTTCAATAATATTCCCTTTTTTTAACATAGATTCTTCTGCCATCTTCTTCTCCTCTGTCTCTATTCTTGAATATATCCCCTCAGGAGTAAAAGATAGATAAGGGGTCACTATAACACAATCAATCCCTCCTTCTAACGCACCTTCTGCAAAATGTGGGGATGTCATAATAACAAAACTTTCTCCGAGTTGTGAGAAGGTAAAGTCACCAAACTTATTCCATTTCCATACAGGGTCTCTATACCACAACCATGTAATCTCTTTTGCATCTTTATCTTTAAGACATATACTGCATCCTTTATGCCTTATCCAGATAGCATATTTTGTGTTTTTATTATCAGACGATGGCAACTTAAGAATGTGGAGATAACCTGAATCTTTAGTCCAGGAAACATACTTCCCACCACTGCAATTACTGTCTTCTTTTATTTTACCTCCCTGATATTCTAAAAAGTCCTCTGCCTCATAAAGTACAGTCCCTGCAGGGAAATTACCATTGGAAAACAAAATCCTACTTATGATAAACAATAACCCCACACCACATCCTATCTTCCTCTTCATATTTCCACCCCTTCCATAATTGACTATTTACTATTGCTTATGAAGGTCCTGTAAAAAACCTGTCCAGTTCCAGTCCTCAGGCCATGTTGGCTTTAAACTGATTATTGTTGACTCCTTTATTGGCCTTACATCCCCTCCTATAAACAGAACATTACACATACCGAGATGTCTACTCTCACATACATTATAATAGTAATATATTCTATGCAATGCCATAACATTTGTTGGCTTAATCCTACTGAGTTTATAGTGGGGAGTAAACATAAAACTACTTCTAAGTGTCCTATAGTAACACTCTCTCCAACTCTTTTCTATCCAGTTAGGATTTTCAAGACCATACTGTGTAACTTTTGGGGCAGAGGGACACACAAATATAACTCCTAATGGGAGATACTTCAATGAATATAACTTTCCGTAGTTTACCCATTGGTCTGTTTCTTCTAAATGACATAGAAAAGAATATAAAAAACTCTGGGGGGAGGAGACCTCTACTGTCGGCAACCACTCACCATAGTCCTCGGCATACATCATTGCTCCGAGATGTATCTGCTTTAAGTTATTCATACATACCGCCTGCCTTGCCTTTTCCCTCGCCTGAGAAAGTGCAGGTAGCAATATCGCTGCAAGGATTGCAATGATTGCTACCACTACCAACAACTCTATTAATGTAAAGCCATTCCTTCTTATCTTACGCCTCCTCCTTAACTTTTGGGTCTACATTATATTAGTATTTATGAAGGTCCCGTAAAAAACTTGTCCAGTTCCAGTCTTCAGGCCATGTTGGCTTTAAACTGATTATTGTTGACTCCTTTATTGGCCTTACATCCCCTCCTATAAATAGAACATTACACATACCAGCATGGTTAACTTCACACCTATTAGCATAAAAATAGATTCTCGGCAATGCCATAACATTTGATGGTCTGGTCCTGCTTAGTTTAACCTCTGGAGTGTATATATAAGTACTTCTGAGTGTCCTCCATCCGCAGTTTACCCAGTTTGATTCTACCCGGTTAGAGATTTCAAGCCCGTACTGTTTCTCCCAGCGGTCTGAGGGACAGACAAATGTGAGTCCAGCAGATATGTATTTTAATGTGTATAACTTCGCATATCCATACCACAGGTTATTGCCCTCTGAATGGAAGAAAAAAGAGTTTAAAAACTTCTGGGTAGTACTGTTCTCTATGGTCGGCAACCACTCATCGTAGTCCTGTGCATACATCATTGCTCCGAGGTGTATCTGCTTTAAGTTATTCATACATACTGACTGTCTCGCCTTTTCCCTCGCCTGAGAAAGTGCAGGTAGCAATATCGCTGCAAGGATTGCAATGATTGCTACCACTACCAACAACTCTATTAATGTAAAGCCATTCCTTCTCATCTTACACCTCCATTGTTTTTTATCTATGTAATCATCCACTGGTACTACCAGTGAATGGGAAACAAGGGAATCTATGTAATCATCCGGCATAAACGGATGGCTAAAAAGAAATATTTTATTATTTTTCATCTCTCTCCCCCTCTTAATTTACATCCACAGGAACTACCTGCATAAAACTCGGGATTTAAAACAACCTGCTCCCTCTTTCCTTTTTTCTGTATCTGCCTTAAAAGTATATCAATCGCATACCTGCCTAACTCAAAAACCGGCTGTCTGACCTGTGTAAGTTGTATATCAGGTGGAAGAACCAAAGGAAGTTCTGAACAGTGTATGATGGGTATGTCTTCCGGTATATCTATCTTCTGTTCAGCAATATATCTTAAAACACCATTTAAGACAATATTACCCATCACCACAATACATTCAGGAGACCCTGATAGGACCTTCTTTGCTCCCTTATAACCCTCTTCTGCATCTTCATCCTTTGCCAGATATATAATCTCTCTGTCTTCTTCAATCCCGTATCTTTTAAGACAACTTCTGTATCCTTCCAATGTATCTGCATAAACAGAGTATATGGGTCTTATTCCTATATACCCTATCCTTTTGAATCTATGTTCTGTAATAAAGTGTTCTACTGCTATATATGTCCGTTTTATATTGTCTGTATCTACGAAACTCCCTTTTTGATTGTTGCTTATTCTACCTATAGACACATAA
>JAOAIL010000023.1 GCA_026414725.1 bacterium | reverse complement strand
CATAATAAGGGGGGTCAGTAAAAACAGCATCAAAGTAATTATCAGGATAAGGAAGAGATGTAGCTGAAGATTGAGAAATTGAAACATCAGTTTGTATGAAAAAAAAACAATGTTTAATTATTTTTAAAAGCCATTCTAAAGATGATTTCCAATCCGCATTTCCACCAAATGAGTTTCCCTCTACATAATCCCAAGTCATGGCTAACGCTTGTCTACCCATTCCTGGATTGACTAATTCTCTAGTATTATGCCAATAACCAAAGGTTGTTTGATATATAGAAACTCTATCTACATTAAGAGATAAATAACTCACTATTACTTTTGCATATTCTTCGTCATATCCTCCTTCTATCATTTTTTTGTAGGCATTTCTTACTTTTTCTGTGAAAGTAATTAAGACAAGTTTCTGCCTTGAGTTAAAAAGGTCTCCCCATTTTGTTATACCATATCCTCTTCCAGCAACGGTAGTTGGGTCATTTATATTCATATCCTCATCGGGGACAGGGTCTACTCCCCATTCTTTCATAAGTTTTTCTCTCTTTTTTTTAAGATACTCTTCTGCTTTTCTAAATATATCAATGTCTTTTTCTGTGGCTAATCTATAAAATTTCCCCTGCCGATTGTTATTATGCAAGACAACTGCTATCATTTTCTGCCCTGATTTACTATCTTGAAAAAGTTTTCTGACTATCCTGTCATCAATGGTTGTTCCACAAACAGGACAATTAACAATTGCCCTTGAGACAGTCCCTTTTTCGGGATTAAAACCATCTGGCATTTTTTCATAGCCAGTGCCTACTATCTTAAACTGTACCTTCTTACCATCAATATAAGGATAGAGCGAGACATTTTTATTTGTTTTTCTTGCCAGCCAATATTGTCTCATAAGTGGTATTTCTGCATTACAGGAAGGATTTTGACAGGTTATTGTTCTTGCCCAGATATACCCAACAGGAATAGAGCCATCAGGGTCGTTTGGATAAAACTTTCCTATCTCTTTTTTTGCTTCATTTAAAACCCATTCTCCCCATTTTTTTACATCGGCAAGTAATGGATTATCTATGCTATCAAATATTTCATCTGTTTTTTTCTTTACTATTTTAGGTTTCCCATATTTTTGTGGATATTCAAGGGTGCATTTCAAAATCAATGTGGCAACAGGGTTATAATCACTGGCATATGTCTCACAACCTAACCGTAGGCATTCAAGAGGAATAGAACCACCACCTGCAAATGGGTCTAATACCTTAGGAGGAGTACCATTGTTCGCTTTCAATATATCTTCTCTTGCTTTTTCTATAATTGTGAAGTTAAGTGAGTTTTCCCATTTGGATAATTCAACAATAAAATTCTTTGTTTTATTCCATTCAATAGCATTTTGAGATGCTGGAATAAGTGCAGCATAAGAGGTGGCTCTGGAAGAAGCCAGCGGCCGCCTTGCCCACCATATATGTAAAGTAGAGATATGACCATGCCTTATATTTTTCTCTTTTGCAGATATTTCACTCACTTCTTTTACCGGGAAACTCATTTCTATAAATCTCTTATCTTCTCTACTTTTGTCCATTATGTCTTTTTCCCTTTACTTTTCCATTCATCGGGTTTGATTAAATATCTTACAATCTCTATTTTTTCTTCTGGAAAGCACATCTTTGCTGGGTTATTTATAATGTATAATTCAGGATTTTTTGAAGCATTTGCTATTATATATAGCCAGTATTCTTCTCTAAATCTTTTAGCATTGAACCATTCATTTGGTGTAAGTGCTATTGTTCCTTCTTCACTTCTTGCCTTTACTTCTATATATCTTGTTTCTCTTTCGCCTTTAGACCTTATATCAAATCCAAGGTTTTCTTTTGATACATCAACAGGAACTCTACCACATTTTTTTTCATATTCCATCGCTATCATCATTCCTACTCTTTCTATCTCTTCATCTGTTTCCATTCCCTTTTCTGTTTTACTTACCACACAAACACATCCTATAAGTTTTGGCATCGTAAATGATAGAGTGGTTTCGTACCTAATCTGATTTTTAAGTTCAGTCAACGCCCTTTTATAACTATTAAGCCGTTCTTTTTTGTTTAATATGGGAAGGTCAACTTTTTCCCCTTTTTCATGACGTTCATATAATTCTACGAGTTCGGCATCTGTTTTGTTTCTAAGATATTCAAGAGATCTAACACCATATTTTTCTTTTATCTCTGCCTGCTTCTTTCTTTGTTGAATAAGTTCTTCTTTATATCTATTCAAAACATCTATCATTACTTTTTTTGCATCATCCTCTCTTAAAGTTAAAACAAGCGGGGATGTACTGGTTGTGGGAACTAAATCCCAGATAACAGCAGGATTAATTTCTGTTATTTGTTTTCCATTATCAAGTATAGCCATAAGTTTTTTACCGGCGATTTCTCCTTTTCCATCTTTAACTTCTCCTTCAAAAAACCATAATGTTCCATTATATCTGCCTGACGGGTCGGTAAAAACAGCCCCTTTTTGTAAAGATATAGCAAAAGTTCTTTTTACCCATTCAAGGAGTGCTTCAAATAGTGGATGTCCAAAACAAACAAATTCACTATCTGAATTTTTAAAAGCAATCTCTTTGTCAAAAGTTATTTTACTATATGATTTAGCAAGTGGTCCGTATCTGTTCTTAAAATCAGTTTCTTTCCCTATGTTACGGATATCATATGGTATGGAATCTATTGAGATAAAGCCATCATGGGTTATTCTATAGTTGCCTCCTGCTTTTATAAATCCCTTCTTAAAGAATTCTTCAATATATTCGGGTATTAGTTTATATTCCTTTGCTTTTTCAGAAATTTCTTTAATCCTTGAATAGTCAATATATCTTGTGGCTAAACTTTCTCCGCATAATTCTTTTATTTTTGCTATATATTCTTCATCCACAGGAAGGTCTATCTCCTCTATTATTTCTTTTGAACTCCGTATGCCAGCGGCTGCCTCACAAATAAGTTGATATAAATTTTTGCCAAAGAGTTCCTCTCCTATAATATCAAATACCCTGTCGTTTCCCATAGCCCTTCTTATCTCTTCCAGTTTATCAAAGAGTTTCGCAAAAACCTCTCCTTCTCTTGTATCTTGAGCCACAAGGTTATAGATATATACATCATATTGCTGACCATATCGGTGAATTCTACCCATCCGTTGTTCTAATCTATTAGGGTTCCATGGAATATCATAATTAATCATAATATTACAGAACTGAAGGTTGATACCCTCACCTGCTGCTTCTGTTGCAACCATTATCTGTGTTTCATTCTTGAATATCTTTTCTGCCTCTACTCTTTCAATAAGAGGCATTCCGCCATGTATAAAATTTACCCTATATCCCCAAGAACGAATTTTCTGATATAAATACTCCATAGTGTCTCGTGATTCTGTAAATATAAGTATTTTTTCACTACTTCCTACCTCTCTTATTTTTTTGAAGCCCTCATCAATGGATTTTTTTAATTCTATAAGTTTCTTCTCGCATTCCTCTGATATAATCTGCTCTGCTTCTTTTATCAGATTGTCTATTATTCCTATCTCTCTTTTCAATTCTTCTTTAGTTTCAGCGAAAGAGATAGTTTCCCATTCATTTTCAATCTTCCATCTTTCAGATTCTTCAGCATCTTCATAGTCCTCAATTTTAATTGCTTTCGTATGTGGTAAAGGAGGTTCTATTTCAGAAAAATATTGAGACAATCTGTTTTTACGCCGTTTCAATGACTGTAATAACGCATATGTACTGGATGCCATTCTACGCTGTAGTATCAAAAGAGCAAACGCGATATTTCTTTTACCGTTTAGATTTATTGCCTTGTTATATTCTGTTACAACATATCTGGAAAGATTGTTATACAGGTTCTTTTCTTTGTCCGAAAGATTGAACTTTAATGTGAAAGTATGCCGTGGTTTAAATATGGGTTTACCATTAAAATCCTTCATATCCTCTTTTAGCCGTCTTATGAAAAGAGGATTATCTCTATTTTTTATAGATTCTTCAATCAATTCTGTTTTGGCAAAGAAACCAGGTGCAAGTAAGTCAAGAAATAATCTGTAATTTTCTGGGTCACCTTTATGAGGGGTTGCAGTAAGAAATAAGAGGTGTTCCGATATTTTGGAAAGAACTTCACCTAATTTATATCTTTCACTTTTACCTATTTTGTCTCCGTATTTATATGCAGTAAACTTATGCGCTTCATCTATTATAGTTAGGTCCCATTCGGAACTGGCAAGCGAGGGTAAAATATCTTCTTGTTTTGCAAAATCCATAGAGGTAATAACCTGGTCTTCTTTTGTCCAAGGATTTTCACTATATGTAGTATTCATTTTGTTTCTATCTATTACTTCAAATGATTCCTGGAACTTTTCTTTCATTTCTCTTATCCACTGGTCTTTAAGATGTCCAGGAACTATTATTAAAATCCTTTTGACTATACCACGTATTTTAAGTTCTTTAATTATAAGTCCAGCCATTATTGTTTTACCCGCTCCTGGGTCATCTGCTATAAGATACCTTATATGAGGTAATTGCAGGATATAACCATATACTGCTTCTATCTGAAAAGGTAATGGGTCTATCTTTGAGACATTCATTGCCAGTAGGGGGTCAAAAAGTGAAGCATTTTTATATCTCTGTCCTTCCAATGCTAAAAACATCTCTTCCGAATTAGCAGTAAAATCTCTTATAAATCTTTTTTGTTTAATATTTTCAACTTCAGTGGTAGGCAGCAATTGGTCTATATGTGTATTGGAATATAATGTGGCTCCAATAATACGAACGAATCCTCCTATCATCTCAACATTCTTTACTTCTACCGGCTCTGGCCAAAAATACCCTTCTATAATATCTCCGTCTTTTATTTCCATTCTGAATTCTATTATATAGTTTAACCTAAATGTTTTCAATAATTTTATTAAGGCATAAAAAATCTATATAATGACAAAGGAAGGTATTTAGAATATACATCCTATAAGAAACATCTGATTTATCCAGAAGAAAACACTTGTTTTGGAAATAATGATATTCTAAAATTTTAGTAAATATGTAGGTGCAAGTATTATAAAAAGGACGAGGATAGATAGTGCTTTTGCATCTACACTAAATGGAAGGGGAATATATACCGAAGAGGAGTTCAAAAAAATCCTTGATACCTGTAGAAAGTTTGGTATTCGCTGGTTTGCTGACTTTTTTTCATTTCTGCTTACAACCGGTTTCAGACGAGGTGAGGCACTGGGGATAAGAGTTAAGGATATAATTGTCAGCGACGAGGGAAAAGTTCTTATAAAAATTACCAGAGAAAAAAGCCATTTATTCCAGGAATATCCCGTGCCGTTTGAACTAACAAGACAAATAATACTCAGCCGATGTGCAGGGAAAAACCCAGAAGATTTTGTATTTACAGACGATGATGGTAACCCCCTGACAGGAGAAAAACTCAGATGTACATGGGATAAGATAAAAAAAGCAACAGGTATAAAGGGAGTACTTCATGGGACCCGGCATACATTCGCTACATGGATGAGACTAGCAGGCGTGGACCCGGATTTGATAAGGTTTCTTCTGGGGCAAAAGACACTGGATATGACATACCATTACATACATTTTAGGAATGAAGATTTTTTAAAACTTACAGAAAAAAGTGGCACACTTTTGGCACACTTTGATAAACTGGTGGATGAAAATGTCGGTAAATAATTTTTGTAAGTATTTGATTATTAATGACTTGCGAGGGGGGGGAGTTGAACCCCCATGGGAAACCCCACTGGATCCTAAGTCCAGCGCGTCTGCCAGTTCCGCCACCCTCGCGTAATATATATTTTATACTCTGTTAAGAGGAAGGGCAATTATAGACGAAATCTATACCCCTCATCAAGCATTATAAGAAAGTTTTCAGGAGGGACATAGTTTGCTATAGAGTTGCCTGAACCGAGGATATATCCTGAACCAGCACAATTCTCAAGTATATTTCTAACATATTTTCTTAATTCATCTTCCTTGAGAGTACATAGTTTTCCAACATCAACACCACCTATAATTCCTACTCTTTCACCATATTTTTGTTTGAATTGTATAACAGGCATAACCTCATCTTCAAATGAGTGTCTGGCATCTATTTTTACTTCTTCTATCAGATAGTCCATCAGTTGTTCTAAATTTCCACAGGAATGTATAACATAATGCTTATTGTTTTTATGACAGAGGTCTGATAATTTTTTATGCCAGGGAAGTGTATACTTTTTAAGAAATTCTGGTGAAACAAGTGTCTGTGTCTTAAAACCCATATCATCACTCTGAAAGATACCGATAATTTTATCAATATTCAGGAATCTTTTATTTGTTTCATAAATAATACTTCCAATTTTTTCAGCCATCTCTGAGACAAGTTTTTCATCTTCATACATCAGGTAACATAGGTTTTCAAATCCCAGAAGAAACATAAGGATTTCAAAAGGTCCCTGAGAAAGGCAGAGAAAAATTCCCATATCTGAAGGTAGAATCTCGCTTAGATATTCAAACACCCATGTATTCACTTTTTCTGGTTCAGGCCAGGGATAGTTATAAAAATCGTCCCAGTTTTTAATAATTCCTTCATGCTCATCAGCCCATCTTCTTTCACCCTGTGAAAGAGCAGCAGTATCTCTCACTGGTATCTCTTTTCTCGGGAAAATGATATTTGAATCAAATCTAAAAGAAGAATACAAACGGACTACATCAAAACCAAGCATTCTATAAAGTTCAACGATATTCTTCAAAGATTTCTTTTTTGTTTCATAGTCAACTGGCTCAATCCATTCTTTTCCGAGATAGTTTTCCCAGAGAAAACTTATTATGTCATTGTCTATATGTAATTCCATAGAATGTACCCTGCTTCCTTTTGTTTTTCTCAGTAAGATATTTTTAAATTCATTAACATCCGGTTCAGGAAATTTATATTTTTTCATTTTCAGATTCTCTCTTTAATACTTCTTCAAAAACGGATAGTGTTTTATCATCGTAAAGGACAAATCTGATTTTTTTTAATGATTTGAGATTAGTAATTTCATTAATGACTGTTTTTATTGCTATTTCTGCTGCTTCCTTTAGTGGATAGCCGAAGGCACCTGTAGATATGGCACAGAAAGCAATTGAAGAAAGTCCTTTCTCTTCTGCAACTTTCAGGCAGTTTCTATAACATAAAGCAAGTTTTTCAGCAGGATTTTTTTCTCTGTAATATACAGGTCCGAGTGTATGGATAACATAAAGGTTGGAAAGTTTATATCCTTTTGTAATAACTGCTTCGCCTGTCTGGATAGGTGCTAATTTTTTACACTCTTCATATAATTCTGGTCCTGCTTTTCTATGAATTGCTCCTGCAACACCACCCCCTGGAGCAAGTTGGGCATTGGCAGCATTAACAACTGCATCAAAACTATCCTGTGCGGTTATATCCCCTACCCTGCACTCTATTATTACATTGGTTTTTTCTACATCCATAAAGTTTATTTTATATCATTCTATGGGAATCTACAATTAACAGTGGAGGATTTTTATGCAACTTCTATCAGGAAATAATCTTTATCCAGACCTGACGGGTACGTGGACCATCAAACTCACAGAGGAAGATGCCCTGCCAGGTACCGAGTTGTAATGAGCCATCTTCCACTACTATAGAAAGGGAATGTCCTAATATACTTGACTTTATATGGGCATCTGAATTCCCTTCGGAATGGCTATATTTTCCACTTTCAGGAATAAGTTGTTCAAGTTTTGACAGTATATCTGCTTTCACAGATGGGTCTGCATTTTCATTTATTGTAAGTCCACAGGTAGTATGAGGAACAAATATATGGCAGATACCACTTTTTACACTGGATTTTCTTACAGTATCTTCAATCAGATGTGTTATCTCAATAAATTCCTGACGTCTGGTGGTTTTGACTGTTATCCTTTCCATAGGTATATTTTATCATATTTTGCTCCTCAGGGGAGAGAAGAGACAATTCCTACCCATATGAGGGGGAGGATATAGGTGGGGGTGGAGGGTATAGGAAGAGGTTTCACCCTCCCCTTAATCCCCTCCCCTCTGAGGGAGGGGGGAATTAACAAGTCCCTCAAGGGAGAGGGAAAAACTTGCTGTTCTTCTACAGTAAGATTAATCTCCTCTTATACCTGTTTTTGCCCTTTAAGAATATCCCGAATTTCTGCAAGTAGTATTTCTTCCTTTGAAGGGGGTGGCGGTGGAGGAGGTGTTTCCTGTGCCCTTCTGAGTTTGTTTACTCCTTTTACCAGAAGAAATATAGCAAAGGCAACGATGATAAAATCAACCATTGCTTGTATAAACCTCCCGTAGTGTAAAAGAACTGCTGGTTTATCATAAGTTGCCTGTCTTAAAGTAATAGCAAGATTGGTAAAGTCAACTCCTGCAAGTAATGCACCAAGAGGAGGCATAATAACATCACTTACGAGGGATGATACTACTTTGCCAAACGCTGCACCTATGATGATACCTACAGCCATATCTATCATATTCCCTTTTACGGCAAATTCCCTAAACTCTCTTATGATTCCTTTCATAAAATCCTCCTTATGAATTTCCCCGCTTTTTGCCTATCTATTTTACTCACTCTGTCCCTATTCCCTGAAGGGCGAGGGAAATAAAGGATATCCTCTCATCTTAAGGGGGATGTGAAGAAAGAAACTTTATCCCCCTCCTTATAATAGTGATCAACAAAAATACTATACTTATACCTTATTCAATAATTGTATTCAGTGGTTTCTCTTCAACCTTATAAGAGAAAGATGTTTTTCCATCATATATGATATTAAAGGTATATTGTGTATCCGGTTTAAACTCATATTTCATACCAGATTCTTTATATTCCTTTACTTTCTCTTTTTTAGACCCAATAATTATGTTTAAAACACCTGTAGGTTCTTTATAATGGGTTGCTATGAACTGGACATCATAAGGTCCTTTTTCAAGTGTGAATGATTCCTCTGATGTTTTCTTTGAACTGAGTGTTCTTGTATTCCATGCTGTCTCTCCTGATTTTTTGTACTGGAATGAAACTTCTACTAAATCACTCTCCCCCCACAATTTAATTGAGGTGTCCTGTTGTGATGAATCAGAAAGGGCAGGATTGGTTAGTTTAAGAACTATTTTTGCAGGGAGTGCCTGCCTTTTCTTTTCTAATTCTACTGCTTTTTCCTTTGCCTGTCGTTCCTGTTCTGCTCTTTCACTATACACCCGTGGTAACCATCTCTTACCTGCTTCTTTTATTTCAGCAAAGGAGTGTTTCAAAACAGATGTTTTTCCTTTTTGAACCATTACACGAGCAGAATCAGCATAGTCACCACTGACAAGAATTATTGTATGAATTCCTATAGGAATGTCTTTAATTGTAACAGGAGGAACTTCTGTAACTTTAATTCCATCAAGATATATAGTTGTATTTTCAAGGTCTGTAATGACTGTAAGATTACCTGTCCATTTTATTCCTTTGGGTTCACTTACAGCTACCTCTTTTTTCTGAGTTTCTTTAGTCATGTTTATCTGTACTATAGTAACTTCATTCTCCACAATCTTTACTTCCTGTGAGTTTGTTGCATAGCCCATAAGATTTGCTTTAAGAATATAAACACCTGGTTTAAGTGTGGTAAGGAGAGGTGTCTTCCCTATATTTTTACCTTCTATTTCTATACTAACACCATCAGGAATACTCGTTACCCTTAAAAACCCTTCCTGAGCGAATAATATTCCACAACTCAGGATTAAAAATCCAAGTATCATTAGAAATCTCCGCATATCTTCTTCCTTTGTCAGAGAGAGATTTTAATCTCCCTGCTTTCCCATTTTATATTATCTATCAGATAAGTCAAATAAGTCAAACAGTGTTTATAAAGATTTTCTGGACATTTGATTTATTTATGATATAATAATTTTATTCTGACAGCGAGATATCATTTCTGATACCCCGCCTCTGTCTGAAAAACCCTGTGCCTTTATACAGGAAAGGAGGAACTATAGAAAAATGTTTGTCAGTAGGTAGTTAAATAGAAAACAATATACTTCCTTAAAAGGAAGTAAAAAAGAGAGGACTTTGAGAAATGGAACAGAAACATAAGTTGTATGTGGGAAATCTGAATTATGATACAACAGAAGATGAACTTAAAAACTTCTTTTCTGAAAAGGGAATAGAAACGACGAGTGTTGTGCTTATTACAGATAAGTATACAGGTAGACCGAAAGGTTTTGGTTTTGTGGAAGTACAGTCAGAAGCAGTTCTGCAACAGGCAGTTGAAGCACTGAACGGACAGGAACTAAATGGCAGGAAACTTACTGTAAATAAAGCCAATCCACCGAGAGAAAGGACAGGACATTCTGGATTCAGAGAAAGAAGTGGTTTTGGTGGTAGGAAAGGTGGATTCAGCAGAGATAGAAGAGCAAGATATTAATTGCTCAGATTTCCTTCATTTACATTTCCCTCCACGAATGGAGTGAGAAGAATTTGAGATGTAGATAATCTCTGGAGGATTGTTATTTATAAATTCTTATGAGGAAATTTGTAGATAACCAAACCTGATGGAACTTTGGGATAGAAATATGTGGTTTTCTGAGGCATAAGTTCACCATTAAAACAGATATCAAGGAAATGCTGTTTTTTTACTGCATTAAGGAAGAAAATCACACCGTTTTCTCTTTTCTTATACTCTTCCAACAGATATTCAGGTAACTGGTGGTATATAACTTCATCCGGTTGACTTTCAAAAATATGTGGCAAAATAAACTGATGGAGTATTACTGTATCAAGTTTTATATACCTGTCAGAGAGTTTTCCAGATAGATATTTCTTTACCTCATTTATATCTTTCAGGGTTATTATGTAAAATCTGCCGGATTCATATATCCCAAAGGTATTGTCTTTTCTCAATGCCATTGAATCAGTCATTGTTTTTAAATCAGATACCTCTTTAATATGAAAGTATCGCTGGAATACATCAAAACGGTTATTGAATGAGATACCAGAAGAGAAATATCTGTGTGTGGGGAGTATTAAAACATCTGGTGAGTTTATATTTACCAGAAATACAAGAACAAAACTGTTCTCTTCAGAAGGGTTTTCTTTATAATATTTAAGTGCCGCATTATATCTGTGATGTCCATCTGCGATAATAAGTTTACCTGGTGTTATAATATTTTTAATGTGATTTATCTCATTTTTGATAATTCCAAACTCAAATTCTTCTCTATCTGATATATAACCTTTTGAGATAATTGTTGACCTGTCTATTATGTGTTCTATAGCAGAATCTCTGTCCTGATATAACATAAAGACAGGTGAAAAATTTGTTCTGCATATTTTTATAAGTTGATAGCGATTTATAGAATGTTTTTCAAATATTTTCTCATGCGGGATGACATTGCCTGTTGTAAAGTCCTCCAGATGGAGAAGAGTAAAGATTCCTTTTCTCGTGTATTCTTTTCCATCCCATTTGAACCTATGCTTCATAAAATATAAGCACTCATCTATGTCTTCTTTTAAAATACTTTCTTCTCTCCATCTATCAAAAATTTTTTTCACATTATCAGGATTATAATTTTTAGATATGAGATTTATGATATTGAAAGGAGAGGATTTTAAAAGATGTTCTTCCATCTGATTGTCAATAATATCCCATGGAGGAGCAATAACCCTGCTTATATCTTTTACCTTTTCAATATTATATCTATAGCCACGGAAAGGTTTTATCTCTACCATAAGTTCCCTTTATGTTATTGGACAGATTTATTAAAAGAGATATATACCATTACTTTTGAGTTTTTTCTTCTATCTGTATACCACTGATTGAAATAGTCCTCTCTTTTACGCCACAATAAGTTTCTCTTGATAAGCTCCCTATCTTTATCCTTTAATTGATTATCTTTTATATATTTTTCTACTTCCGCATCTGTTATGGAGATATTGGCTTCAGAAACAACCATCTCTTTTAGTTTTTCTATTATAATTTTCTTTTTTATCTCTTCTTCTATTTTCCTTAATTCTTCAGGGCTATAAGAAGAGATAACCGTTCTGAATTTTTGTTCATCAAATCGTCCTTTTTCATCAAGGAATACAGGGTCGGATTTTACTACCTCTACTATTTCATTGTTAAATACTTTTATCCTCCTTTTTCTTGCTTCCTGAAGAAGTAATCTTTCTCTTATCATACTTTCCAGTACCCCCTGTTCAATATTTAGTCCTTTTAGAAGTTCGGATGCCTTATCTCCAAATATCTTTCTGTATTGTTCGTCTATTCTACCAAGTTCTTTATAATAGTCCCTTAGAGTGATATACTCTCTGTTAACTCTGGCAGCATAGTACTGTCCTTTATCTCCTCCTATTCCAACCCCCCACCATATAAAACCAGGAATTATTAATATAGCAATAACCCAGAGAATAATCTTCATATTCCGCTTTTTTCTAAAAAATTTCATAACCATTTTATTTGTTCCCCCTTATTATTATTACAAATTCACCTTTTACTTCTTTTTCTTTATAATACTCCCATATTTCTGAAATAGTCCCTATTCTTATTTCCTCAAATTTTTTTGTAAGTTCTCTGCATAGAGTCATTTCTCTATCAGAGGGGAATATCTCTTTAATAAATTCCAATGTTTCTTTAATACGGTGTACTGACTCATAAAAAATAACTGTTTCTTCTCTTTCATTTAATTCTTCTATTACCTTTCTTTTTTTTCCTTTCTTCTTCGGTAAAAAACCATAAAAAACAATCCTGTCTGTTGGTAATCCACATACAGACATAGCAGCGGTAAGAGCTGATGGTCCTGGTACAGGACTTACCGGAATATTATTCCTGTGAGCTTCTCTTACCAATAAATATGCTGGGTCTGAAACACCGGGAGTTCCTCTGTCACAGATAAGAGCTACATCTCTACCTTCTTTAAGAAACTCAACGGCTTTTTTCAACCGGTATCTTTCATTGTCTTTATAATAACTTAAAAGGGGTTTCTTTATATCAAAACGATTTAGAATTTTTATTGCTTCTCTCGTATCCTCACAGAGGATAATATCTACATTTTTCAGGACATTTACTGCCCTGAATGTAATATCTTCTAAATTTCCTATGGGTGTTGCAATAATATATAGCATTAAATTAAAAGTATAAAAGTTTCGCTCTTATCCTGCCATTCTTCTGTAAAGAGAAAGTTTCTAAAAATTTATTGACTTTATGAATAATAAATTATAAACTAAACAGGAATTTTTTTCAAAGGGAGAGTGTACTATGGATTATGAAAAAATTCTTCCTGGAATAATTAAAAAAACAGAAAGTAAAATATTACTTTTAGTTATGGATGGGATTGGTGGACTACCACATCCTGAAACAGGTAAAACAGAGCTTGAAACAGCACATACTCCTTTCCTGGATGGAATGGCATCAAAGAGTTCCTGTGGACTTACTATACCTGTTCTTAATGGAATTACACCTGGCAGTGGTCCAGGACATATTGCACTCTTTGGATATGACCCTATAGAAGTACAGATAGGTAGAGGTGTACTTGAATGTTTAGGAATAGGTGCACCAGTAGAAAAAGAGGATATAGCCATCAGAGGGAATTTTGCTACAGTAAGCCCTGAAAGGATAGTGCTTGACAGGAGGTCTGGTAGAATTTCAACTGAAGAAAATCAAAAGATGGTTGCTCTTATATCAGAGAAAATAAAAGAAATAAAAGGTGTAAAAGTTTCTATATGTACAGTGAAAGAGCATAGATGTGCAATTGTGCTTAAAGGAAGTGGACTTTCTCCTTCAGTTTCAGAAAATGACCCCCAAAAAGAAGGACAACCATTGAGACCTATAAAGGCGCTTGACAGAGCATCAGAGAAAACAGCAGAAGTTTTAAGGGAACTTGAAAAACAGGTGATGGAAGTTTTAAAGAATGTAGATACAAAAGCCAAAGGATTGTTGTTCAGAGGAATATCACAACTTCCCAATATAAAAGGGTTCAGTGAAAAATATAAATTAAATGCTGTTTGTATTGCAACATATCCGATGTATAAGGGTGTATCAAAAGTCGTGGGAATGGATATAATAACCGGTTGTGAGACAATTGAAAGTGAAATAAATGCTCTGCAGGAAATCTACAACAAGTATGATTTCTTTTTCGTTCATATAAAGAAGACAGATAGTTACGGAGAAGATGGGAACTTTGAAAATAAGGTAAAAATTATTGAAGAAGTGGACCAGCATCTCAGTAAGATAAAAGATATGAAGTTTGGGGCTATAGCAATAACAGGTGACCACTCAACACCTGCATTACTGAAATCTCACTCATGGCATCCATTACCAGTTATGATAAACTCACCATATGCTATACCAGATGAGGCACAGAGATTTACAGAACGAGAATGTGCAAAAGGGATATTGGGCAGGATTTATTCAAAAGAGATTATGTATCTATTACTTGCATATGCACTGAAACTTGACAAATTTGGGGCATAAAAAATGTTTAAAGGCGGCATCAAACTTATTGATTTTAAAGAGATAAGTAAAGAGAGAACAATAAAGGATTTTCCCGCACCCGAAAGGGCTGTTATACCGCTTTCTCAGCATACAGGTATACCTTCAAAACCAGTAGTAAAAAAAGGTGATGTAGTTCTTAAAGGGCAACTTATAGGTGAGAATGCTGGTTTTATCAGTAGTGCTGTTCATTCAAGTATCTCTGGGGTTGTAACAGGGATAGAAAATTGTCCATTACCGGGTGGCAGAATAAGTCCTGCCATAGTAATAGAAAACGATGGTAAAGATATACCCGTTGAGTTAACAAATAGAAACTGGCAGGAACTTAAGGTAGAAGAAATAATATCTATAGTAAGAAATTCAGGTATTGTAGGGATGGGAGGTGCTGCTTTCCCTTCTTCTGTAAAACTTACTATACCTCCGGGTAAAAAAGCAGATTGTGTAATTCTCAATGGTTGTGAATGTGAACCATTTCTAACGGCTGACTACCGGGTAATGAAAGAAGAGGCAGAGAGGGTAATAGAAGGGCTACTTATTATATGCAAAACACTCGGAGTAGATAGGGGATATGTAGGAATAGAGAGTAATAAGAAAGACCTTATAAAATTATTAAAAAATACCTTAAATAAATTCAGTACAGATATATCTATTGAAATAAAGGTCTTGCCAGAAAAATATCCACAGGGAAGTGAAAAACATCTTATAAAGTCCATATTGAATAAAGAAGTTCCTTCTGGCGGACTTCCCATAGATGTTGGCTGTGTGGTTTTTAATGTCCAGACAGCAGCTGCAATAAGAGATGCGGTTTGTGAAAGCAAACCACTTATTGAGAGAGTTTTAACAGTGACAGGACGGATAAAAAACCCTGAAAATTTAAGAGTAAGAATTGGTACACCTGTATCAAAAATTCTTGAGTACTGTGGTGTTGAAGTAAAAGATGGGTTAAAGGTAATTCTCGGGGGTCCTATGATGGGTATACAGATATATACAGCCGATATTCCTGTAATAAAAGGAACTTCCGGTATACTCATTCTCTCTGAAGAGTTACTTCCTGAAGAGATTCAACCCTGTATAAGATGTGGTAAGTGTGTTGAGGTGTGTCCAATGCGACTTGTGCCTGCAGAACTGGGTAAATATGCAGAAAATCAGAGATGGGAAAGGTGTGTGGATTTCAATGTTGTTGACTGTATTGAATGTGGTTGCTGTAGTTATATATGTCCTGCAAAAAGGCCGATGGTGGACCTTTTTAAATGGGCAAAAGCAGAGATAAGAAAGGCAGGAACAAAATGACAGAATTGAAAAGTTCACCACATATACATAGTAGCGAAACAACAAAAAAGATTATGTGGAGTGTAGTTATATCTCTATTGCCTGCGGCTCTAGGGAGTATTTATTTTTTTGGTCCTTCTGCACTTATGGTAATACTTACCTGTATTATCTCCTGTTATATTGGAGAAGTTTTTAGTTATCTTGTTTTCTATAGAAAGATTAAAACATTTGATGGAAGTTCTGTCGTTACAGGAATTTTACTTGCTTTTGTTCTGCCACCCTCTATTCCTCTATGGATGGCAGGAATAGGTGGTTTTCTCGCGATATTTCTTGTAAAAGAACTCTTCGGAGGAATTGGATTTAATATATTCAATCCTGCACTGGCTGCAAGGGCAATCCTTACTGTATCTTTTCCTTTGGAGATGACACAGTTTGTAGTACCTTTATCATACAGGGTTGATGCAATAACTACTGCGACACCATTAGGGATTTTAAAAGAAGGGATAGGAGGACAACTACCTTCACTCTGGGATATGTTTATAGGTAACAGGGCTGGATGCCTCGGTGAAACAAGTATACTTTTGCTTCTTATAGGAGCAATCTTTCTTCTTTCAAGAAGAATTATAACCTGGCATATACCTGTTTCTTATATACTTACTGTGGCAGTTATTACAGGAATTTCAGGACAGAATCCGGTTTTCCATATACTTGCAGGAGGGCTAATACTCGGTGCATTCTTTATGGCTACTGATTATGTAACCTCTCCCATAACACCAAAAGGGAAGATCATCTTTGGAATTGGTTGTGGTATAATTACCTCATTGATACGGCTTAAAGGAAGTTATCCTGAAGGGGTTGCATACTCCATAATATTTATGAATATGTTTGTCCCCCTGATAGATAAATACACACTGCCTAAAAAATTTGGAGCAGTGAAAAAATAAAATGTAGTTCTCTTACTATTAAGGGGAAAAGTGAAAGAAGGGTGATAACTTAAGAAAATGTCTCACCCTCACTCTGCACCCTCTCCCCTCAAGGGAGAGGGAAGGATAGGAATTATACGATGAAAAAGAAAGATGTTATAACAGGACTGGTTGTAACTTTAATAATAACTACACTGTCGGGTTATCTGCTTGCACAGGTATATAAGATAACCAAGCCCAAAATTGACGAACAGAAAAAAATGGAAGAACAAAAACTATACAGAGAGATATTTCCTGAAGGTGTGGAATTTGTAGAAGAAAAAGAATATATCTCTGTTTATGATGGAGAGAAAAAAACTCTTGGCAGGATATACCATATTGTTCAGGCGGGCTATGGTGGTCCTATTGTAATTAAAGTTGGATTTGACACAGAGGGTAAGATTAAAGGAGTAAGAATACTTGAACAATCAGAGACACCAGGACTTGGAACTAAAATAACAGAAAAATCTTTTCTTGACCAGTTTACAGGAAAGTCAGGGAATGAACTATATCTTAAGAAATATAATAAGGAAGGCAGGATAGATGCTATAACAGGTGCGACAATATCATCAAAAGCGGTATCTGATGGCATACTGAAAATACAGGAAAAGATAAGGGCAGAGAGTGGTGTGAAATAAGTTTTTCTATAACACTCTCACCCAGTACCCTCTCCCCTCAAGGGAGAGTGAGATAGAGTAAAGAGAATAAAGGTATAAAAATGAAACTGATAGAACCCAAAAACTTGTTCGCGGGAATCTGGAAAGAAAATCCTATATTTTTCCTTATGCTTGGATTATGTCCACTACTTGCGGTTTCATCATCCTTGAAAGATGCACTCGGTATGGGAATTGCTTTTATCTTTGTCCTTACAGGAGCAAATATTACTGTTTCACTTATAAGAAGGTTTGTTCCATCACATATCAGAATACCTGTGTTCATCGTCGTTATTGCAACATTTGTTACCATTGCTGACTACTCACTTGCTGCATATCTTCCAAAACTCCATAGAAACCTCGGTGTATATCTGCCACTTATGGTAGTAAACTGTATCATACTCGGGAGAGCAGAAGCATTTGCTTCAAAAAACAATATCTTTAACTCTGCACTTGACGGGCTTGGTATGGGGCTGGGTTTTACACTTGCGATTGTTATCATAGCAACATTAAGGGAACTACCAGGACAGGGGACCCTTTTGGGAATAAAGATATTTGGAGAAAACTATAAGCCATTTCTTATAATGATTATGCCACCAGGTGCGTTTTTTGTCATCGGGTTTCTTATTGCTTTTAGAAAAAGTATAGGGAGAAGAAAAAGATGTTAAACGAAATGAATTTAGGGCTTATATTTCTTTCTGCATTTATTATAAACAACATCCTTTTGATAAGATTTTTAGGACTATGTTCATTTATAGGGATATCAACCAATCTTAAGTCATCCGCAGGTATGGGTATAGCAGTGGTTTTTGTGACTATAATGGCATGCAGTATCAGCTGGGCGGTCTATCAATATCTTTTAATCCCATTCCATTTAGAGTATCTGAGAACCACTGCATTTATACTTACTATTGCCTCTTTTGTCCAGTTTGAAGAGATTATTATAAGGAAAAAGGTTCCTGCACTTTATAAAGCATTCGGTATATATCTACCACTTATTACAACAAACTGTGCCATACTTGCTGCTGCATTTTTAGGTATTGATTATAAATTCAACTTCATACAGAATGTTGTATTTTCATTCGGTATTTCTATGGGCTACTGTGTTGTCATAATCCTTCTTGCATCCATAAGAGAGTCATTGGACACAGCACCTATCCCACCTGCTTTCAGAGGGGTTCCCATTGCATTCATCCTTACAGGACTTATGAGTTTGGCATTCCTCGGCTTCAAAGGTCTATTTAAGTT
>JAOAIL010000022.1 GCA_026414725.1 bacterium | reverse complement strand
GGTATAGGCAATACAATGAATTCTGGTAGAATAGTGGTTTATGGTAATGCTGGAGATATAGCAGGGCATTCTATGAGAGGGGGAGAGATTTTTGTAAAAGGGAATGTTGGTTACAGGACAGGTATCCATATGAAAGAGTATAAAAATATGTATCCTGTAATAGTTATAGGTGGTAGTGCAGGGAAGTTTTTAGGTGAATATATGGCTGGAGGCATGATAATCCTTTTAGGTATGACAGATAAAAAGTACATTGGAGATTATATAGGAACAGGTATGCATGGAGGTGTTATATATGCTAAGGAGAATCTACAAATAAAATACTCTTTGTTAGGGAAAGAGGTTAATATTTTTGAGGTAGATACAAAGGACATGGAGAAGATTACACCCCATATAAGAAGGTTTGCGTCTTATTTTGATTTGAACGGAGAAGATATAGTAAACAGCAGGTTCTATAAAATCATTCCTATTACACACAGACCTTATGGTAAAATATATGCCTACTGAGGGAAGATAATGGGGTTTATTAAAGAAAATTGTGGTATAGCAGGTGTGTATAATTGCAAACATACGGCAGAGATAATTTACCTGTCCCTTTTTTCATTACAGCACAGAGGTCAGGAGAGTTGTGGTATTGTAGTATGTAATGGAAAGGATGTAGATGTTAAAAGAGGGATGGGGACAGTTTCAGATGTTTTCAAAGATAGAGCAGTTTCATCTCTTAAAGGTAGTTTCGGAATAGGTCATGTCAGATATTCAACAACAGGAAGTTCTTCTGTTAAGAATATTCAGCCATTTTTTACTGAGTACCGTGGTAGACCATATGCCATAGCCCACAATGGAAATATAGTAAACAGTTTATTGTTAAGAGAGAAACTTGAAAAAAGAGGAAATATCTTTCAGACAACTCTTGATACAGAAGTAATTATGCACCTTATTACTGTATCCAAAAAGAAAACATTTGAAGAGAAATTAATAGATGCATTATCTAAATTGAAAGGTGCGTTTGCACTTGTTATACTTACACCAGATGGTATTGTAGCAGTGAAAGACCCCTGGGATTTCAGACCACTTTGTCTCGGAAAGATTAACAGTGGTTATATTGTGGCTTCAGAAAGTTGTGCATTTGACCTTACAGGGGCAAGGTATATGAGAGAACTTTTGCCTGGAGAGGTACTTTTTATTAACAATAAAGGATTAAAAAGTATTTATCTTTCCCGAAAGACAATTTCAAGATGTATATTTGAATTTATATATTTTTCAAGACCTGACAGTAATATCTTTGGAATCAGTGTGTATAATGCGAGAAAACGGCTCGGAGAGAAGTTAGCAGAAGAGTTTCCTTATAATGGGGATATTGTTGTACCTATACCTGATTCAGGAAATATCTCTGCTCTCGGTTTTTCTCAGAAGAGAGGAATCCCTTTTGAAATGGGTATAGTCAGAAATCATTATGTTGGAAGGACATTTATACAGCCGTTTCAGGTTTCAAGGGAAACAGGTGTTAAAATTAAACTCAACCCTATCAGAGATGTGATAAAGGGGAAGGATATTATTGTTGTTGAGGATTCTATTGTAAGGGGAACTACCAGCAGGTTAAGAATAAAGAACTTAAAGGAAGCAGGTGCAAAGAGAATTTTTATGGCGGTGAGTTGTCCACCTATAAGATATCCATGTTTCTATGGTATTGATTTTCCTTCAATGAAGGAACTTATAGCAGATAGATATTCAATAGAAGAAATAGCAAAGGATATCGGTGTGGATGGGCTTTATTATCTTTCACTTGAAGGGATGCTTTCTGCTGTTGGTCTTCCTAAAAATGAGTTCTGTACCGCTTGTTTTACAGGGGACTATGTTATTAAAAACAACGGTTTTGAAAGTAAGGAACAGTTTGAATGTAAAGGAATATAGATATGGAAGGGTATTTAGTTCTTGAAGATGGAAGTGTTTATAAAGGTGAGACATTTGGGGCTACAGGAGAAAGTTATGGAGAACTTATTTTCAATACAAGTATGACTGGCTACCAGGAAATACTTTATGACCCATCCTATAAAGGACAGATTGTCGTGATGACATACCCTTTAATAGGAAATTATGGTGTCAATTATGAAGATGTAGAGTCCAGCAGAATACATCTTGAAGGGTTTGTAGTAAGAGAAAGGAGTAAGATTTATAGTAACTGGCGGGCAACAAAACCGCTTGATATGCTTTTATATGAACACGGAGTGATTGGTATAGAAGGTATTGATACCAGAGAGATAACTATAAAACTTAGGGACCAGGGAGCAATGAAGGGAGGTATCTTTACAGGTAAACAGAGTTTAAAAAAGATGGTTGAGAAGGTAAAGATGTCTCCTGATATTGTAGGTATAGACCTGATAAAGTATGTTATTAAAGATAAACCATATATCTGGTGTGATAGAGGGAAATATAAAGTTATTGTCCTTGATTGTGGTGTTAAAAATAATATACTTAGATTACTTGCAGAGAGGGATATGAAGGTTGTTGTAATGCCAGCGAGTGTTCCCTCGGAAGAGATTGAGAGGGAAAAGCCAGATGGAATCCTTGTCTCAAATGGTCCCGGAGACCCTGCAGCAGTTCCTTATGTGGTGAAGACACTTTCCAATCTTATTGAGAAGTATCCAATGTTCGGGATATGTTTTGGAATACAACTTATTGCCCAGGTTTTCGGTGGTAAAACATACAAACTTAAGTTTGGACATCATGGTGCTAATCATCCTGTGAAGGATGTTAGAACAGGAAAGGTTTATATTACTGTTCAAAACCATGGTTTCTGCGTGGATATAAATACACTGAAAGAGGATGATTTTGAAATAACACATATTAATCTTAATGACCACACACTTGAAGGGATTTCACACAGAAAACTACCTGTATTTGCAGTTCAGTTTCATCCTGAGTTTGCACCAGGTCCACTGGATGCTGTATATCTTTTTGACAGATTTAAAGAGACGATAAAGAAACAAAGAGGAGATTGATGTGCCAAAGAGAACAGATATAAAGAAGATAATGCTTATCGGGTCAGGTCCTATAGTAATAGGGCAGGCATGTGAATTTGACTATTCCGGCTCTCAGGCATGTAAGGCGTTAAAAGAGGATGGATATTATGTAGTACTTGTAAATAGTAATCCTGCGACTATAATGACTGACCCTGAAATGGCTGACAGGACATATCTTGAACCACTTATTCCAGAAGTGGTTGCAAAGATAATAGAAAAAGAAATGCCTGATGCACTGCTCCCAACACTCGGAGGACAGACAGCACTTAATATCACAGTAGCACTTGAAGAAATGGGTATTCTTAAAAAATATAATGTGGAAGTTATAGGAGCAAATTATGAAGCAATTAGAAAAGCAGAGGATAGGTTGCTTTTTAAGCAGGCGGCTACAAATGTGGGGATTAAAGTTCCAGATAGTGGTGTGGCGTATACGCTTGAAGAAGCAGTAGATATAGCAAAAAGAATTGGATTTCCAGTTATTATAAGACCTTCCTTTACTCTCGGAGGTACAGGTGGTAGTGTTGCTTATAATATAGAGGAGTTTAAGGAACTTGCTGACACAGGGCTTAAAACCAGTCCTGTAAGTGAAATACTGATTGAGCAGTCAGTCCTCGGCTGGAAAGAGTATGAACTGGAAGTAATGAGGGACAAAAATGGTAATGCTGTTATTATATGTTCCATAGAGAATTTTGACCCTATGGGAGTTCATACAGGAGATAGTATTACAGTAGCACCTGTCCAGACACTCACGGATAAGGAATACCAGAGAATGCGGATTGCGGCTATATCAATAATGAATGAGATAGGCGTGGAGACAGGTGGTTCTAATGTTCAGTTTGCAGTTAATCCGGACAATGGAGATATGGTAATTATAGAGATGAATCCTCGGGTCTCAAGGAGTTCAGCACTTGCCTCAAAGGCAACCGGTTTTCCTATTGCGAAAATTGCTGCAAAACTTGCAGTGGGCTATACGCTGGATGAGATACCCAATGATATTACGAAAAAGACACCTGCCTGTTTTGAACCAGCAATTGATTATTGTGTAGTTAAGATACCTAAGTTTAATTTTGAAAAGTTTCCTCTTGCCAGTCCATATCTTACTGTTTCAATGAAATCCGTAGGAGAAGTAATGGCGATTGGGAGAACATTTAAGGAGGCGATGAATAAGGCATTGAGGAGTTTGGAAGAAAAATTTTCTGGTTATGAGGATATAATACTTCCACTTGATACCATTGAAGGGATAAGGAAAGCAAGTCCTTTCAGGATTTTTTACATAAAGAAAGGACTAAAAGAAGGTATGTCCATAGAGGAAGTTGCGGAATTATCAAAGATTGATAAATGGTTTATATATAACCTTAAAGAACTTGTGGACTATGAGGAAAAAATAAAGAAATATAAAGGTAAAAAAATTCCTGCTGATGTTTTGAGAAAGGCAAAGGAATATGGTTTTTCTGACAGACATATAGCAAAACTTACAGGAAGGAAGAATGAAATGGATATTAGGAAATTGAGAGATAGTTACGGAATACTATCTAACTATAAACTTGTGGATACCTGTGCAGGGGAGTTTGAGTCATACACTCCTTACTATTACTCAACATATAAGTGAGATATATTATGGTAGCGGTAATTGATTTTGGTTCCCAGTACACTCAATTGATTGCTCGTAGAATAAGAGAATTGAATGTTTTTTGTGAAATTTTCCCTTCCTCAATTGACTTTGAAACACTTAAAAGTAAGAATATCTCAGCGGTTGTCCTTTCAGGTGGTCCAGGACATATTCCTGCGTTAGAAAAGATACACTTTGACCATAGAATTTTTGATAGTTTTTATGTCTTAGGTATATGTTATGGTATGCAGATGATTGCAAGACATTTTGGTGGTGAGGTTGTACCTGGAGAAAAAAGGGAGTATGGAGAAACATTATTTTATCCGGATACATCTGACAGGATATTTCAAGGTGTGTCTGAAAAAACAATTGTATGGATGAGTCACTGGGATACTGTGGTTAAAATACCTGACGGTTTTAAAATAGTTGGAAGGACAGATAATACAGAGATTGCTGCTATAAAAAGTGTTGATGGCAGGATATATGGATTTCAGTTTCATCCAGAGGTTGTACATACACAGGAAGGCACCACCATACTGAAGAATTTTCTTTATAGTATCTGTGGTTTTAAGCCAGAATGGACTCCTGGTTCTATGTTAGAGTTAGCAGAGAAAGAAATTAGAGAGAAGGTAGGAAGTGAAAAGGTTATATGTGGATTAAGCGGAGGTGTTGATTCTTCTACACTCGCTATTATCCTTAATAATGTCTGTGGTAAGAAGGCACTCAGTGTTTTTGTAGATAATGGATTGTTAAGAAAAGGAGAAGCAGAAAAGATAAAAGGTGTTTTTAAGAAAAGTATAAATTTTAAATATGTTGATGCTGGCGAGATATTTTTGAAGAGATTAAAAGGAGTGGCTGACCCCGAGAAAAAGAGGAAGATAATAGGCAATACATTTATACACATTTTTGAGAAAGAGGCACGTAGTTTCGGTGCAAAGTTTCTGGCGCAGGGTACTTTATATCCAGATGTTATTGAAAGCACATCTCCTTTTGGAGGTCCTTCCGCGAGGATAAAGACACATCATAATGTAGGTGGACTTCCTGAGAAACTTAATCTTTCCCTTGTAGAGCCATTCAGATTTCTTTTTAAAGATGAGGTGAGAAGTATTGCAAAGGAGATAGGACTACCTGATTTCATTGTTAACAGACATCCCTTCCCAGGACCAGGTCTTGCTGTAAGAATTATAGGAAGTATAGATATGGCACGGCTTCAAATTCTTCGCGAAGCAGATAGTATAGTTATGGAAGAGATGAAAAAGTCAGGTTTATATCTGGATGTGTGGCAGGCATTTGCAGTTCTTCTCCCTGTTAAGAGTGTAGGTGTTATGGGTGATAAAAGGACATATGAGAATGTTATAGCGGTACGGATTGTAAAAAGCGTAGATGGTATGACAGCCGACTGGGCAAAGATTCCTCATAATATTTTAGGTGTAATATCCAGCAGGATAGTGAATGAAGTCAAGGGTGTAAACAGAGTGGTTTATGATATTACCTCTAAACCACCTGCTACAATAGAGTGGGAGTGAGATAAAAGGAGATATGATGAAAAAGTTTATATTTATTACAGGAGGTGTTGTTTCTTCTCTGGGAAAAGGTATTGCTTCTGCTTCTATTGGTACACTCCTTGAATCGCATGGATATAAGATTACTCTTTTGAAATTTGACCCATATCTTAATGTTGACCCAGGTACAATGAATCCTTTCCAGCATGGTGAGGTTTTTGTAACAGAAGATGGAGCAGAAACAGACCTTGACCTCGGACACTATGAAAGGTTTACCAATGCACATATTACAAAAAAGAATAATGTTACGAGTGGACAGATATATAATGCAGTACTTACGCGAGAAAGGGAAGGTGGATATTTAGGGAAGACGGTTCAGGTAGTTCCTCATATTACAGATGAGATAAAAAATAGAATCCTTACAGTTGCCAATGGTGTGGATATAGTAATTACAGAAATAGGTGGGACTGTAGGAGATATTGAAAGTTTACCTTTTTTAGAGGCAGCAAGGCAGATGCATATCCAGAGGGAAGGGGATACACTGCATATACATCTTACACTTGTTCCATATATTAAAGCAGCGGATGAACTGAAAACAAAACCAACACAACACAGTGTTGGAAGATTGAGAGAGATAGGAATACAGCCAGATATATTACTCTGTCGTACAGAAAAGCCACTCGGGGATGATATAAAGGAAAAGATAGCATTATTCTGTAATGTAAAAAAAGAGGCAGTTATAGAGGCATTAGATACAGACCTTATATATGAGATACCACTGATTTTTTCAAGGCAGAACCTTGATAGAATTGTACTCAGATATTTAGGGTTAAAATTAAAGAAAAATAATGACCTCAGTAAATGGAAGAAGATAGTTCATATACAGAGAAATCCAGAAAGAGAGGTTGTAATTGGAGTAGCAGGTAAATATGTAAAATTGCAGGACTCTTATAAGTCCATATATGAAGCACTTGTACATGGTGGTATTGCCAATAAAGTTAGAGTTATATATAAAAAAATAGATACAGAACTTGTAGAGAAAGAAGGGGTAGATAGGATAGTAGGGGATGTTGCTGGTATTATAGTTCCTGGTGGGTTTGGTATTAGAGGGGTTGAAGGGATGATAGAAGTGATAAGATATGTAAGAGAAAATAATATACCCTTTTTTGGTATATGCCTGGGTATGCAGTGTGCAGTAGTTGAATTTGCAAGAAATGTATGTGGACTTCAGAATGCAGCAAGTACAGAGTGTAATTCAGGTACACCATATCCTGTGATTTCTTTTCTTCCGGAACAAACAAAGATTAAAAAGATGGGGGGGACTATGCGTCTCGGTGCCTATCCATGCCATCTTAAAAAGGGAACGATTACTTACAGAGCATATAAGAAAGATGTTGTCTATGAGAGGCACAGGCATAGATATGAATTTAATAATAAGTACAAGGGACTTTTTGAAAAAGAAGGGATGATATTTGCAGGGATTTATAATGATGATAACCTCGTAGAGATAATAGAACTGGCAAACCATCCATTTTTTGTTGCAACTCAGTTTCATCCTGAATTCAAATCAAAACCATTTGCTCCACATCCTCTTTTTGCTGCTTTTATTAAAGCAGCAATAAATACCAACCCCCGCAGATAATAAAAGGGTTCTTTCCTTATATTATCTTGACAGAAATAACTTGAAAGTGTAGATTATATGGAATGAAAACAAAAAAATTTATAGCAATAGACCTCGGGGCTGAAAGTGGGAGAGGGCTTATAGGAGAGTTTAGTGGTGATAAAATTTCGTTGAGAGAAATTCACAGATTCCCTACCCATAACGTAAGATTACATTCGCATATTCACTGGGATGTTCTTGCTATATTTTCTGAAATTAAAAAAATTATATCTATTGCAAAAAGTGAAGGAGATATAGAAGGTATAGGGATAACTACCTGGGGTGTGGATTATGGGCTTATTGGAGAGAATAACCTGCTTCTTTCTAATCCTTTTCACTACAGAGATAGAAGAACAGATGGTGTAATGGAAGAGGTTTTCAGTATTATCCCTAAAGAAAGAATTTTCAAAAGGATAGGGCTACAATTCAGACAGATTGATACTCTGTATCAGATATATGCTACAAAAAAAGAGTTTCCATCTATTCTAAATAATGCTAAAAAGATTCTTTTTATGCCTGATATATTCAATTTTTTCCTTACAGGTAGTGAAGTTGTTGAATATACCATAACCAGTACCTCGCATATGTATGATTCCAGTGTGAAACGGGACGAAGGTAATGTCCCGGGTGAATGGGCTACAGATATACTGGAAGCACTTGGAATTCCTACACATTTTTTACCTGATGTTGTTCCACCAGCAACATATCTCGGAAATGTTTCTGAATATTTAAGAGAAGAACTGGGAGTATCTCCTATTCCTGTATATACTGTTTGTTGCCATGATACTGCTTCTGCAGTTGTGGCGGTTCCTGCTAAAGATAATGTATGGGCATATCTTTCTTCAGGGACATGGTCTCTACTCGGGATGGAGATTGACCAGCCAGTTATAAATGAGAAAAGTTTAATATATAACTTTACAAATGAAGGTGGATATGATAAGACCGTAAGATTTCTAAAAAATATAATGGGGTTATGGATTCTACAGGAGTGCAGAAGACAGTGGCAGAGAGAGGGTAAGGAATTTTCTTATCAGGAATTAACTGATATGGCTACTGCTGCTAAACCATTTCTGTCTTTTATAGATGTTAATTATAAAGAGTTTTTATATCCAGGAAATATGCCTGAAAGAATTCAAAAATACTGTAAAGAAACAGGGCAGGAGGTTCCTGAAGATATTCCACATATTGTAAGGGTGATATTAGAGAGTTTGGCAATGGAATATAGATGTGTTGTTGAAAATTTAGAGGACGTTATAGGAACACGGATAGAGACACTTCATATTGTTGGCGGTGGCTCTCAAAATAAACTTTTGTCTCAATTTGCTGCTTCTTCAACAAAAAAGATTGTTATTGCAGGTCCTGTAGAAGCAACAGGAATAGGTAATATCCTTGTTCAGGCAATAGCGAATAAAGAAATTGCAGATATTTCTCAGTTACGGGAAATTGTAAGAAAATCATTCCCTCTATTTGTATACCAGCCAAAAGATACAGCAGTATGGGATGAGAATTACGAGAGATATAAAAAGTTGATAAACCAGTAATTATATGAATGCCGAAACCAGAACCAATTATCTGAAGGAATCCTTGGAAAGTTATATACACAGGGTTTGTTCAAAAACACCCATACCAGGAGGGGGAAGTGTGGTTGCCTGTGTTGCTGCTTTGAGCTCTGCTCTTATCGGTATGGTATTGAATTATACACTGGGTAAAGAAAAATATGCTGCTTATGAAAAAGAGTTAAAAGAGATATTTGATGAAAATGAGATAATTCTCAAGAAAATTTCTTCTTATATTGAAAAGGATAGTGAAGTTTATGAAGAAATAAGAAAATATTCATCTCTTAAAGATTATAAGAATGTAGAGAGATATTTAAAAAATTCAGCAGAACTACATCTTGATATATGTAAAAACATACTCAGGATTATTAAATTTGCAGAAGTACTTGTTGAAAAAGGCAATAAAGGGCTTATCTCTGATACCGGTATTGCTGCATCACTCGCTATCTCAGTATTTACAAGTGCAAAGATGAGTGTGCTTGTAAATGTGAAATATATCAAGGAAGACAGAGATTTTACTGAAAGGATACTTAAAGAAATCAGAGAAATAGAAATATATATTATTGAAAAAGGACAGAAAATATGTGATGAAGTAATGAAGAAACTGGAGGAAAGAGATGGGTAATCTTATTGATGGCAAAATACTTGCTGAGAAGATAAAGGGAGAAGTGGCAAAAGAAATGGAGATATTAAAAACAGAAGGGATAGTACCTAAACTTGTGGCTGTACAGGTGGGAGAAAATCCTGCCAGTGCTGTTTATACAAACCAGCAGAAGAAGAACTGTGAAAAGGCAGGGATTGTCTATGAACTTAAAAATCTTCCTGCAGATATAAGTGAAGAAAATGTTATTCTGGAGATAGAAAAATTGAACAGGGATAGCAGTATTACAGGTATTATTTTACAACTTCCACTTCCAGAGGGAATGGATACGAGAAAGGTTCAGGCATCTATAAAACTGGAGAAGGATGTTGAGGGAGTTAATCCAGCAAATATGGGATGGATTGTTTATGGTAGACCTTTCCTTGCACCCTGTACAGCACTCGCTGTTAAGGAAATTATTGATTCTACAGGTGTTGACCTTTATGGTAAGAATGTTGTGATGGTTGGGCACAGTGATATTGTAGGTAAACCGGTTGCCCTTTTACTTGTTGATAAGTTTGCAACGGTTTCAATATGTCATATAGGAACAAGTAAAGCAGGTATGCTTGAGGAATATGTACGTCGTGCGGATATACTTATTGTTGCTGTGGGGAAAGCAAATCTTATACCCGGGGGATGGATAAAAGAAGGTGCAGTAGTGGTAGATGTTGGTATAAACAGAGTTGGAGATAAAATTGTAGGTGATGTGGAGTTTGAAACAGCAAAAGAAAGGGTGTCTCTTATAACGCCTGTTCCTGGCGGAGTAGGACCTGTAACAACGGCTATCCTTTTAAGAAATGTAGTAAGGGCTGCAAAATGGGCGAAAAAGTAATTGATTATACCAAATATAGAATAAAGACAGGAGAAGAAATAAAAAATATACTTACTGGTATAAACAGTATGTATATCCTGTGGTGTAAGAAGTGTTTTTATGAGTTTAAGGATGAAAAGAGTGAAGAGTGTGGATGTGTTATTGAGAAAGCGAGGGAGTTAAATGTAGATATTGTGGAATGTTCGGGTATTGATTTCTTATGCAATAACCATCTCACAGGTAAATTTCTTGAAAGTTTTAATAACAATGTACCACTTGCTGTAATATCCTGTGGACTGGGGATTCAGTTTGTCAGTAATTTTTTTAATGGAAGTAAAAAAGTGCTTGCTCTCGCTGACTCTATACCTCAAAGTGGTAATGCTACATCTCTTGTTGGTTATCATGGAATTGCTCTCGGAGAAGAAAAGTGTGCAGGTTGTGGTCAGTGTTATCTTAATAAAACAGGAGGGATCTGTCCTGTAGTGGATTGTGCTAAATCCCTTCTTAATGGTCCCTGTGGCGGAGCAAATAGGGATGGTAAGTGCGAGGTGAATAAAGAGATTCCCTGTGCATGGGTAGAGATATATAAAAGATTAAGCGGTTATAAAAAAGAGATAGATAAACATATTGATACGAGGGACTACAATGTTTTTCCTGTAAAAGAAGCAAAAAGTTATATCAAAGAAAACAGGGAGATACGAACCAATGGTTTTTATGGTGGTGTTTATCCCCAGGAAAAGAAGAAGGAAACAGAGGCAATACCCATTAAGGTATTTCCTACACCGGAAAAGGTTCTTATATTCCTTTCCCAACATACTGGTATTCCTTCAAAATTAGTTGTTAGATTGGGGGAGAATGTTAGGAAAGGGCAGAAGATAGGTGAAAGTGCCGGGTTTATTTCTGCAACGGTACATTCATCCATCAGTGGTAAGGTTGTAGCAATAGAAGAAAAAATCCATCCTGTTTCTCAAACATTGCAGCCAGCAGTGATTATTGAGAATGATGGAAAAGATGTGCTGGATAGTTCAGTACAACCTTTATATGATTGGGAGGTATTATCAAGAGATAGGTTGATAGATATATTAAAAGAAAAGGGTATTGTGGGGCTTGGAGGTGCTATGTTTCCATCTTCTGTAAAATTATCTCCTCCAAGGCCAGTTGATACACTTATTATAAATGGATGTGAATGCGAGCCATATCTTAATGCCGACAACAGATTGATGATTGAAAGATATGATGAAATTTTAAGTGGTGTGAATATAGTTAGAAAGATACTTGGAGTTTCAAAAGTTATATTTGCTATAGAAGACAATAAAAAGGAAGCACTGGGGATAATAGAAGATTCTGTAAAGAAATATTCAGATATAAAAATAGAAGCATTAAAAACAAAATATCCTCAGGGTGCAGAAAGGATGCTTATAAAAAGGGTTACAGGCAAGTATGTACCAGAAGGCGGACTTCCTTTTGATGTAGGTGTTGTGGTTTTTAATGTAGGGACACTTTATTCTATATATCGTGCAATATATGAAGGAATGCCACTGATTGAAAGGGTTATAACAATAACAGGAGATAGTGCAATATCACCTGGTAATTATTCAGTGTCTCTGGGAACATCTTTTTCAGATATTGTCAGGATATGTTTCGGTATTGATTTTATACCTGATGGATATGAACTTAAAATGGGTGGACCTATGATGGGTATTGTACAGAATGATATTAATTCTGCTGTGATAAAAGGGACCACAGGAATTTTATTATTGAAGAAATATCCTGTTAATGTATCAGAAGAGAATACCTGTATTAGATGTGGGAGATGTGTGGATGTATGCCCTATGGAGCTTTTACCTTATTACTATGCCTACTATGGACAGAAGGGACTCTGGAATGAAACGGGAAAATATAGGGTGAAAAGTTGTATTGAGTGCGGTTGCTGTCAGTATATATGTTCTTCAAAAATAAACCTGATTTCCCTTATAAAAAAGGCAAAGAAAAATGTTGATAACAAAGGTTAAAAACAGAGAGAAGATTTTGAACGAGTTGGATGACAAAGATGTATTTATATTTAAATGTTTTGGTTGTAAAGAGGTCTGGTATCCTGAAGAAGAAATAGATATTCTTTTGTATGAATCTAATTGTATGGATAGGGTTGCACGGGTTGATTATCTCTGCAGGGAAGAATTTGTGGGGAAATATCTTGATAGATATAGCGAAAAAGTTAAAGAAGTAAAGAGAATACTTGTTTTTTCCTGTGGAGTAGGTGTTCAGATGGTAGCAAAAGTTGCTTCTCATATTCCTGTAATTCCTGGTTGTGATACGTACTATATAAATGGTTTTCAGGGACTAACAGCACAGGATGTGGATTGTCAGCAGTGTGGACAGTGCTGGTTAAATCATACATGTAGTATATGTCCTATTACTTCCTGTGCTAAATCCCTTCTTAATGGTCCCTGTGGTGGTGCGAGAGATGGAAAGTGTGAGGTGGATAAGAATATGGACTGCGGATGGGTTCTGATATATAAACGTCTGGAACTTCTTGGAGAGAAAGAAAATCTTCGTAAGACATCTGTTAATGTAAGGAATTACAAAATAATTATAGATAGTTTAAACAAGGGGTAGATTATGAACTTTGAAGAAAAAATTAAAAGTGGTAAGTTTGTTATTACCAGTGAGATAGGACCACCTAAAGGAACGAATATAAATCCACATATAGAGGAGGCAGAACATATTAAAGATAAGGTGGATGCGTTTAATGTTACTGACCTTCAGAGTTCTGTAATGCGGCTCGGGTCTCTCGTTACATCCCGTCTTCTTATAGAAAAAGGGATGGAACCGGTTTTTCAGATAACATGCAGAGACAGGAACCGTCTTGCTTTACAGTCAGATCTTTTGAGTGCATCAGTATTTGGTATAAGAAATGTTCTTGTGCTTACAGGTGACCATACAGTTTTAGGTGACCATCCTGATGCAAAACCGGTTTTTGATTTAGATTCTGTTTCACTTCTAAAAGTCGCTTCTGACTTGATGAAGGGAAAGGATATGGCAGGAAATGACCTTGATGGAATTCCTGATTTCTTTCTCGGTGCTGTAGTAAGTCCTGGGTATGAACCACAGGAATTGCAGATTATAAAGATGGAGAGGAAGATTGAAGCAGGTGCAAGATTTTTTCAGACACAGGCGGTATATGACCTTATATCCTTTGAAAATTTTATGAAAAAGGCATCTGGATTTGGAATGCCTGTTCTTGGTGGAATAGTGCTTTTGAAGTCAGCAGCAATGGCAAAGTTTATGAACGAGAATGTTGCTGGTGTGAATGTTCCTGAAAAGTATATAAATATGATGGCGTCTGCAGATAAAAAAGATAGGCCAAAGGTAAGTGTTCAGATTGCTGCTGAATTGATAAAAGGTATGAAAGGAATGTGTTCAGGTATCCATATAATGCCACTCGGCTGGGAAAAATATGTGCCTGATGTTTTAGAAGCATCAGGTTTTTAATTGGTAAAAAAAGGAGGAGGAAGAAAATGTTAAGTGACCTTGAGATTGCACAAAGGGCAAAAATACTTCCAATAACTGAAATAGCAGAAAAAACAGGAATTGACAGTAAATTTCTTGAATTGTATGGAAACTACAAAGCAAAGGTGTCAACTGATATACTGGAAAGTATAAAGAATAATAAAAGCGGTAAATATATTGATGTCACTGCAATTACTCCTACACCATTAGGAGAAGGGAAAACAGTTACAACCATAGGACTTTCACAGGCAATAGGAAAACTAAAGAAAAAGGTTTTTACCTGTATAAGACAACCATCCCTCGGTCCTGTATTCGGAATTAAGGGTGGTGCTGCAGGTGGTGGATATTCTCAGGTTATACCAATGGAGGACTTCAATCTTCACCTTACAGGAGATGTCCATGCGGTGGGTATTGCACACAATCTTCTCTCTGCTTTTATAGATAATTCTCTACTTAAAAAGAACCCTCTTGATATAGACCCATTTTCTATAACATGGCGAAGGGTAGTGGATGTTTCTGATAGAGCGTTGAGAAACATATTAATAGGTCTTGGAGGAAAAGAACATGGTGTGCCGAGGGAGACGGGGTTTGATATAACAGTTGCATCAGAGGTAATGGCGATTTTAGCACTTACAGAAGGATTATTTGATTTAAGAAAACGGCTGGGAAGGATTGTGATAGGGAACAATAGTAAGAAAAAGCCAGTAACTGCTGAAGACCTAAAAGCAGCAGGTGCTATGACTGTACTTCTAAAAGATGCAATAAAACCAACACTTATGCAGACACTTGAACATACACCTGTTTTTGTCCATGCAGGACCGTTTGCCAATATTGCCCATGGGAATAGTTCTATTATAGCAGATAGGATTGCTTTAAAACTCGCTGACTATGTGGTAACTGAAAGTGGATTTGGTGCGGATTGTGGAATGGAAAAATTTATGAATATCAAGTGCAGATATAGTGGGTTGAAGCCGGATTGTGTTGTTGTGGTATGTACTGTCAGAGCAATTAAGATGCACAGTGGAAGGTATAAGGTTGTTCCCGGAAAACCACTTGATAAAGGGCTTGTTGCAGAAAATATATCTGCACTTATAGAAGGAAGTGGAAATCTGGTTAAACAAATAGAAAATGCAAAACTTTTTGGTGTTCCTGTGGTTGTAGCAATCAACAGATTTACAACAGATACGGATAGAGAGATAGAGACGCTTAAAGAGATTGCTTTGAAGGCAGGAGCAGATGATGTTGATATAAGCGAGGTCTGGGAGAAAGGTGGAGAAGGTGGGCTTTCTCTTGCAGAGAAGGTGATAAAACAATGTGAAAAACCAAACAGTTTCAGATTCCTTTATCCAGATGAGTGGTCACTTAAACAGAAGATAGAGGCGATTGCTATAAAAATATATGGAGCAGAAAGGGTTGAATACTCACCACTGGCAGAGGAAAAAATCAGCACCTACACTGAATGGGGATTTGGAAATCTTCCTGTTTGCATGGCAAAGACACACCTTTCTCTTTCACATGACCCGGCACTTAAAGGAAGACCAACAGGTTTTACACTTCCTGTAAGAGATATTCGTCTTTCAGCAGGTGCTGGTTTTGTATATCCTTTATGTGGTGAGATGAAGACAATGCCAGGTCTGCCAACAGTCCCTGCCGGAACAAAGGTTGATATAGATAAGGATGGAAAGGTAGTAGGACTTTTTTAACAGGATTTCTATGAATTTTTCAGTCGTCTAATCTATTGCAGACAGAGATGATTTTTTTATATGTCCGAGGACTAATAATATGTTCTATCCTGCAGGCATCTTTTCTGGCGGTTGTTTCATCTACTTTTAAGACATTTTTCAGAAATTTTGCAATTGTTTTATGTTTTTTGTGGACTGCCTCGGCTGATTCTTTACCTTTTTGTGTCAATTCCACATAACTATATTTTTTATGTTTTACATATCCACTTTTTACAAGAGAATTAATAGCAGAAACGACAGAAGGGTTCTTAACTTTAAGTAAGGCACCTATATCTTTAATTCTTACCTTCCCTTTTTCTTTTTCCAGTATAACTATTGCTTCAAGATAGTCCTCAAGGGTTGATGTAAGCATATGTGTCTCCTAATACAGTCGGAAACTCTGATAGAACATAGTAGCCACAAGCCAGCCAATCAATATAGACCATAGAGTTGCTATTATAGCCCACTTTACACCTGCTTCATGTTTTATTACTGCAATGGTTGCTATACAGGGTATATAGAGTAGTGTCATCAACATAAAGGCATAAGCAGAAAGTGGAGTAAACATATTAGATAGTGCACTGGAAAGTGCTATCTCTCCTCCAAATATAGTTCCGAGCGTTCCCACAACGAGTTCTTTAGCAACGAGTCCAAATAAAAGAGCAACTGCTGCCTGCCAGTATCCAAAACCAGCGGGTCTTAATAAAACAGATAGTTTCTTACCGATAATTCCTATAAAACTTGTTTCGCTCGCATAAGAGGAAGAAAGAGGAAAATAACTTAAAAGCCAGATTATGATAACTCCAGCAAAAATTATTGTTCCTGCTTTTCTCACAAATAGATAGGAACGTTCCCATGCAGAGATAAGCATATTTCTTATATCCGGAGTATGATAAAGAGGAAGTTCCATAATAGTAGGAGGGGTCTCTTCTTTAAAACATACCTTTTTGAATATCTTTGCAGTAAGCAGTCCGAAAAAGATGCCTATTAAATATAGCGAAAAGAGAATAGACCCACGGTGATTCTGGAAAAATATACCCGTAAATAAAAGATATACAGGAAGCCGTGCAGAACAACTCATAAAAGGTATAGTAAGTATGGTTAATATCCTGTCTTTTTTGGTTTCCAGAGTTCTCGTAGACATTATGGCAGGAACATTACAGCCAAAGCCCAATATCATAGATATAGCACTTTTACCATGAAGACCTATCCTGTGCATAAGTCGGTCTGTGACAAATGCAGCACGTGCCATATATCCAGAGTCCTCCAGACCAGAAAAAATGAAAAACAAAAGGAATATATTAGGGAGGAATACGAGAACTGAACCGACTCCACCTATAATACCATCTGTGAGAAGAGAAACAATCCATTTTGGAAAGTTCATTGCAGTAAGTGTTCTTGAAAGGTTTATTGCTGTAAAGGAAAACAGGCCTTCAAGTAGATTTGTAAAAGGACTTCCCCAGTTGAAAACAATGTTGAATGTAACCCATATGAAAAAGAAAAAACATATAGTGCCATAAAAAGGATGGGTGAATAAACGGTCTAATTTATTGGTGAGTTCTATCTTATCTTCCATAATTTCTGTTCTTCTTATACATTCTTCTGTAAGTCCATGGATAAATCCATATCTTTTTTCTATAAGTTTTGTTTCTATATCAGGCATGCGGCTGTAGATATCTTCAATGAGTTTTTTCAACCCCTTATAGAGGTTGTTATCCCTTATATAAGACCAGATCTCCTGGTCATTCTCAAGTAATCTGATAGCAAAGAATCTTAAAGGATAAGGAGATACTATATCTCTGACCATACCTTCAATTTGAGATATTGCTTCTTCCACTTCTTTACCATAGGTTATTTTTATTGGTGGGTTTGGTTTTTCATCTGTTGATACTTCATATATACCTTTCTTAAGTGCCTCTATCCCTGTCTTTTTACTGCCTACGGTTATCACACACTTTGTTCCTAATAGTTTTTCCATATAACTAACATCAATTGCTATCCCTCTTTCTCTCGCAATATCATACATATTAAGGTCAACAATTACCTTTTGTTCAAGTTCAAGAAGCAGTGTGACGAGATAGAGATTCCTCTCAAGATTTGATGCATCTACAATAACCACAACCACATCTGCTTTTTCTTTTACAAGAACATCCCTTGCGATTTTTTCATCTTCCGTAAATGATGTAAGAGAATATGTGCCTGGAAGGTCTATAACCTTATATTGTACCCCTTCATATATAAAATATCCTTCTTTGATTTCTACAGTGACACCTGGCCAGTTTCCTGTTTTCTGGTGAAGTCCTGTAAGGGCATTAAATATAGTGGTTTTTCCTGTATTTGGATTTCCTGTAAGTATAATAAGTTTTTCTTTCATTGTTTTTTATTTTCTGAAATGTTTTCTACCAATATACATGATGCAAGGTCCTGTGCTATTCCGATTCTTGTCCCTTTCTTCTCAATAATTATAGGACCAGGGGAGGATTTTACAAGTTCAATTTCATCACCTTCAAATATACCCAATGTCATAAGCCGTCGTTGAGCCACTTTATATGAGGTCGTTATCTTTATTATTCTATATTTTCCGGGTATTGCTTTTATAAGGGATTCCATAATTTATAAAAAGTTAGATTTATCTAACTTTTTCATTATACCCTTTTTAAAAATCAAGTCAAGTTAAATATTTCAATCAGGATAAAAGATTTTTAACATATTTTGCAATGGCAAGACAGGATGTTAGTCCAGGGGAATCAATACCAATCAGGTTTATAAATCCTTGATATTCCTTCTTTATGATAAAGTCCTTAAAGGCATCTCCTTTTTTCTGTAGTTTTGGCCTTATCCCGTAACTTTCAGGGACAAGGTCTTCTATCTCTAAATTTTTAAGGTATTTTTTTACCTGAAGATAAAATGACTCTTTTTTGGTTTCATCCGTTTTGTAAAAAGACGGTTTTTCTTCAACAGGGTAGGGGGGATATATCTTTTTTACATATTCAACATCAGGTCCTGCCCGTAAGATACCATCAAGCCGTGGTGTCAGATGTATCCCTAGTCCTTCCTTTATAGGTACAGGATATACA
>JAOAIL010000021.1 GCA_026414725.1 bacterium | reverse complement strand
TACTGCTTTTCTTCCTCTGCTTATCATTTCACACCTCCTGTTTCTTTTATCTATTCTAACAGGGGTTAACAGAGAAAATTACCTGCAGGTTCTATACCAAATTTTATATATATCTTCTGCTTTAATTTACTCAAAGTTATAAAGGAATCCATATAATCCCAGTCCCTGGTCCACTTTAACAAGTATGATATTTAGTCCCTTTCTTATTTTTACTTTGTACTTCTGTGGAAACTGACCGATTGATGCTCCTGTAGGCCATGCGTTAAACTTACCAAGAAAGGTATTATTAACCCACAGAGCATGTCCATCATCACTTGAAATGGTAATGGTTATTTCTTTCTCTTCAGGACTTACAAAATATGCAACTGCATAGCATAGAATATCTACATCCTGAAACTTTTTATCAATAGCAGGAAAAGAGATTAAAAAATCTGTTTTATTTTGTGCAGCGGTGAAGAAGGGAAGGAATGTTCGTGTTATGCCATCAAAAGGTACATCCATTCCGGGATAAGGGAAGACCGTATTTTCCCCACCGCAGGGTTCCAGATAGTCCACATCCATTTCAAATGGACGTTTCATTGTATTAGGGTCAGGTACATTAGGGAAAGGACCGCAGATACTCCACTGTAAAGGAACTCCTGAAGAGATATCAGGCGGGTCAATTTTTGCCATACGGATGTTATCATACAATAGGACTGGATTTTCTTTCGCCTGTAATGCGCCAGAGACAAGTTTTATATCAGAAAAATTACTTATTTTTTCTACATCACCTATGCCACAGAACCTGTCATTTAACCATACCCTTATCCATCCTTCCGATACAGAAAAGAATACACGGATTTTATTCCATCTGTCAACCACAAAGTCGGTTATTTTAACCGCATCACTACCTTTCAATAGATTTATACTTCCCTGCTCTGTAAACCTTATCCGGATATCTCCCATAAGTAATTCAAAAAATTCTTCTCTGGAAAGAAACTTGAAATCTAATTCAATTACATCGTATTCTGCCTGTTCACTTTTCATCCCGAGTGTTACAGGAAAATCAATTCCCTTATGTACAACCCGTAAAACATTATTCCCCATATCGTTAAAGATATCCACTTCCCCCTGTGCTGTTTTCTGAATAGAAATACCTTTTAATCCACTACTCTCAAAATCGTAAAAAAGGGTTATCCCGTACTTTGACTTCATCACTTCACTGGATGGTATTACTGTTATCTTCCCATCTTCAATTGCCAGTTCTTTATCCTTGTTGTCCAGTACCAGACATAGTACAGGATATGAATCTGGCTCAGTGGTTTCTGGTATCTTCACAATAAAATCATAACTGCCTACCTTATCTATAGAAATTACCTGAGGTTCAACTTCCCAGTCAGGAAGGGTCTGGAGTTTTAGTTTCCACTGACTTTCTTCAGGAAGCAGGTTAACTTTTGCAGTTATAGTAAAAGTTTTACCACTCATTACCTGAGAGGGATAGTTAATCTCAACCAGTTTTGATATTGAAACTGAAGGTGTGCTCCTTTCACTCATCGTAATATAGATGGGTGCTTGAGAGATTTTGACGAAATCCAGTACACATTCATCCCTGTTATATATCACATTTGAATCCAATGTATTTCCGTAGATATCAACTACTCTGGGTTTTTCAACCACTCCACTAATCTTTACTATCCTGTCCGTTCCCGCAGCCCATACTGGCAATATAAGTTTACCGCTCCCATCTGTCTTTTTAAAAAGGAAGGCATAAACTTCTGCATCAGATATTGAAAGGTCTTGTACATAATCGGTATTCATAATATGACATACCATATTAGGATATGTAGGAGGGGCTAATCTACCATTGCCGAAGGCGTGGTGTACGAAACTCTTAACATATTTTTTAGTTTTTGCCAGAATAGTACTTCTAACCATAAAGTTTGCCTGGTCATTTTCGTCAAAATATGGTTGAAGGTTAAGTGCGTACTGCATCTCATCAATATATATATTGGGTTCTACGTTATATTTCAGAAGAAGTTGATAGACCTTTTCAAGTTCAGAAACCATACTCAGGTCAACTTCAGGGGCATTTACACGATATGGATGGATTCCAACACCATCCAGATACTCCCCTGCCCCTTTTTCAAAAATTCTTTTTAAGTAGTTTACTCCGAGGTAGTTAGAATGGGGGCTTACTATAACTTTAGTATTGGGACAGTATTTCTCTTTAAGTTCATATACAATTTTTATCGCCTGGATATCCCTGTCTTCAGCCATAGCATAACTTTTACATTCTGGTTCATTCCACACATCCCATACATCTACCTTATCTTTATATCTGCTGATAATTGCCTCTGCCCATTCTTTAAAGTATTCCATATCCCAGTGTTCAGCATCACCTGGAAGTAAGTGCATGGGACCATCAGCCAACATCATAATAATTTTTGCATTCTGTTTTCTGGCAGCATCCACCCACTTGTCTAAATATTCAAGGTGTGTTATCTTCCCTTTTTCCAGATATGTTTCATACCATCTTGCCCTCATATGTACCCAGGAAAATCCATATTTAGTAAGTTGTCTGTTACCCCAGTCATCCGGTTCTTTACCGATATAATATAACCATCCGTAGTCATCCAGTCCGGCTATGTTGTCAACAATTTTCTCATAAGGTACAGAGACGACCTTATTGAAATAGGTCAATGTTTTATTCAATTCCTGTCCTTCTTTATTTCTAACAAGAATTTCAAGGCGAATAAGTCCATAAGGAATACTCTCCACAGGGATTTTTAGTACACCTTTTTGTTTACCATCTCCTGTTTTCTTTATAACTATCTCCTGCCTGTCCTGTAACACATCTTTTGTTTCAATGTCTTTATCCTCTACCCTGTAACCACCATCTTCTCTCGGGTGATATATCCTGTCTGATTTGACTACCTGCTTAACTGTATAACAGACATCTACCTTCTGCTCCTGCATCTCCGGGGAAGAGACCTCAACTGTCAGATGGTCATCTCCTGGTACAACAACGACCGAGTCCGGATTGAGGATTTTAACTTCCCAGTTACCATTTGCCATTGCTTGTCCAATGTATATTATTGAGAAGATTAATCCTACCAGCATAACAACCATCCTTCTATTCATTTCTCCCCCTTAATTTATTCTGCTTCAATTTCAATTGATTTGAAGAACGGTTTAGCGTTCTTTTCTATTATAAATATCTCGTCACAGAAACACGATGGGACTATTTCAATCTTTACAAATCTCGCAAACACATTAATGTTGCCTGTCCCCACCAGTTTTGAATGCCACTTCAGGAATTCAGGGTTTGGATATGGTTCTTCAGTACAAACCAAACCTACCTTTGAAAGTTTTTCTTCCGTTATACCTGCATAAAAGTTAATCTCTTTTGGGAAACGGACACCACTATCACCACCACCGATATTAATAACTATATACTCTATATTTTTAATTCCTTTCAGATCATATGTTAAGGTTGTAACAGGAATGCTCATCCACCCCACAGAACGTTTGTCAGAATAATGTGCTAAAAACCATAAACTGTCGGACAGGTCATTTATATCTTCTGTTTTATCATCAAAGTTATTGCATGACAACCCATTGTTTTCATAATTTGGTGTAATGGAAAAGTGTAAGGATGCCTCACTGGCTAAGTTAGGATATGTCAGAACTTCAAGTTTACAGTCAGGAGAAACATCCTTCAATATCTCCATTCCCTCACTATACTTCTTCTCTATTTCCTCTTTGCTCAACGGGGCATCGTAGATTACCAGTTCGTCATATACTCCACAGCCCGGCACTCTATCTGATATATCCTTATACCCTGGCGAGAGGGAAATTTTGCTTTTCCCCTCAGGTGGTACATAGGGCATTGACCTTAATATCCCTCCATCTACCACAATATCCCTTCTACCTGCCGAAGCAGACCAGTTCAATACTATAAAATGCCACTCCCCTGGTTTCCATCGGGAAATAGAAGGTATTGCTTCTTTTGGAGGATAACTCCAGTTGTCATATCTATCTTTTACGCAGAAGAGCATATTCCAGAGTAACAGACATCCCTTATCAAAATTTACGGAAAGAATAATTTTGTTTCTCTTATCTCCGCTTCCCCAGAACGGTCTGAACCAGAAAGAAATAGCACCCTCTTCTGGATTTACATATACATCGTCTGGCAGGGATACATACTCACTTCTATTATCTAAATATATACCCAGTCCTTTCAGTCCCTTAACCAGTTTGACAGAATCTGATATTTCAATACTACCAGAAACACCCTCCTTGCCCTCTACCTTTATCTCTCTTTTAAGTGGTGTTAGTGTGGAATTATCAAAAGTAAGGGTATAGATTGCTTCTCCATATACCATTTTGCCGTAGAAGAAGATGATACTTATAATCAGCCATAATCCTTTTTTCTCTTTTTGCATAACATTACCCTTTTTTTTCATCTCAGTCCAGCCCTCCACTTTTCAGAGAAGGGGGATAAAGGTTGGTATATTCCTTTTCACTTTTTATCCCCCTTCTACAGATACTTCTATTCCTAAATGAGTGTAAAAATCACCACTGCGGTTTAGGCCAGTCAATACTGAAATGATAGAGCCAGCTTAAAGGAGTTGGTCCTGTTGAATCCCATTCTGCTGCCTTGACCCATATCACACGACCATCCACAAATAAAACATTTGAACCACCATTGTGGATTGTTTTATAGAACACATTTTGGTTGTAGAAAAGGTCTGGATTAAGTCCATATTTTGCCGTAGAGTTGTCTATTTCTACCCAGTATGGTATATGTGAAAGTGAATTCTTTTTTATTTGTGTCCTTTTAGTAAGTTTTCTATTCGCAGGATTGGAAGACATTTGACCTCCTGCACAGAACTGACCAAAAGTATCATCTCCAACAGCAGGACCATAAGAAGAATATACGGCATAAGGACGTCTATTTGAAGGACACTTTAAAATAGAAGAACCAATTACAGGATAGGGTGGTATACCTCGTGGAACATATCCGGCTAAAGAAGTCCACCACGCTGGACCAGGACCGTTGCTACCTACATTGGCACCTCCCGGGAGATATTCTTCCCAGTCATCCGCATACATCATGCAGGAAAGTCCTATCTGCTTCATATTGTTCATACATACTGACTGCCGTGCTTTCTCCCTCGCCTGTGAAAGTGCTGGCAGCAACATTGCTGCTAAAATCGCAATGATTGCCACCACTACCAGCAGTTCTATCAACGTAAATCCTCCCATTCTTACTGCTTTTCTTCCTCTGCTTATCATTTCACACCTCCTGTTTCTTTTATCTATTCTAACAGGGGTTAACAGAGAAATTTGTCTGTCATTGCCCCTGATAACGAGGTCTTATATACCTACCTTTCTTTTTACTATTCCGCAACTTTCTCTTACGATAAGTTTCGTAGGTATCACAATCTCTCTTTTATCTTCCCTCTTTCTCTTGCCTGTTATCTTTTCAACAAGCAGTTTTGCACCTATTTCTCCCATTTCATCTACTGCCTGGTCAACTGTACTTAATGGTACCTCAAGCAGGCCACCTATATCTGAGTTTCCATAGCCCATAATTGCTATATCTTCCGGTATATTTTTACCTTCTTCTCTAACTGCATTGTATGCTCCTATAGCTACCTCATCATTACAGGCAAATATTGCTGTTAACGTTTCACCATTATTCATTAAGAACTTCTTCGTCTGGTAATACCCTTCCTTCATACTCCAGTCAGTAAATCTTATGTATTCGTTCCTGTGCTCTATATTGTATCTTCTAAGTGCTTCTTCATATCCTTTCCTTCTATTGTCTGCACTGCTATCCCCTTCAGGTCCTGCCAGATGAAGGATGTTTTTATATCCGAGTTCTATCAGATGCTCTGTCGCTAAAAATCCTCCTCCCTTATCATCCGATATTACTAGGTCAGATTTAATTCCTTCTAATTTTACATCCATTATAACAACCGGTATCTTTTCCGATACTTCTTTTACCAGTAATATGTTTTCTTCTGAATAATATCCAGCAACAAGCAAAAGTCCTGTATATGGATTTTTATTTAAATCCTCAAGCGCCTTTTTTTCTTCCATAGCATCGTCTTCTACACAATCTAAAACCATATGTACATTAAACCTTTTCAGCATCTTTTGGGCAGAAGATACCAGTTGAGAGTAGAAAGAATTCCTTAAGTTAGGAACTATTATTGCTACTATGTTCCTCCCGGTTATCTTGTTTCCCTGAAAAGAAATATTATCAGATACGAAGGTTCCCCGTCCTGGAATACGATGTATCAGTCCTTCTACTACAAGTTCCACAAGTGCCTGCCTGGCTGTCATCCTGCTTACGCCATAACTCTCTGCTATCTCTTCTTCCGGAGGTAATTTCTCACCCTGCTGGAAAACACCTGAAAGTATCTTTGTTCTTATATCTTCCCTTATCTGTGTGGCATAATATATTGTTTCTCTTAATTGTTTTTTCATTCTTCCCCTTTTGTCTAATATAATTATACCACATTTTACATTTTTGTCAAATATTTTGATGGTAATAGGATTAGAGGACTATTTCTCCAGAAAAATGTTATGCTAAGGTTAAAGCGATTTCCTTTTCAAGTAGCATGTTCTTATCCATTCAAACGCTATTCTTTCAGGGCCTATCTTCGTAAATATTGCTGTTGTCTGTTTTATTTCTGCAGGTTGTGCAGCACATAGTCCTATAAAACCCGCACCAATAATAAGAAGTTTGTCCCCTACTGTTGCTACTTTAATAGACAATATCACCCGGTTTGAAAATTTTCACATCTTTACCACACTTTTCTACTATACCTATCCTGTGGTATTCTGGTACACAGGGAAACTTTGTTCCTATATATTTACCTTTAAGCATCCTCCTTTCTGTTCCAGGAGAGATTGCTGATACAAGTGTGCGGACACAAATATCACTGCCTTATAGAGAGAAATCTTACCATCCTCTGCAAGCATACTGAATGCATTCTGGAAAAGTTCTTCATCACCTGCTGTATCAATGATGTATTTTGCACCTTCCACTCCTGTAATATCCAAGACCCTCTCTGTCATATCTTCTTTTGTATTGTTGATAATATAATTTGCCCCGAATTTTTTTATGTTTTCAAGGGGCTATCCCTTCTCGCAATAGCAATAACAGGGTATGCACCTTTTAGTTTGGCAAAAAAGACCATGCACATTGCAACAGGGCCTGCACCAATTACGACTACACTATCATTCAGTGTTATTCCCATGTCTGCTACATAGCCAGTTGTCTCTTTAAGGGTAATAAGCATGGTGGCGTCGGCTGGTTCTATATCAGACGGGACACTTATCTGAAATTTTCCGTAGCCCGGATCCTTATCGGGATGGTCTTCAATGAATGACTGTGTATCCATCCCAAGTCCATATTCAGCAAATCCACCCCCAGATAGAATAATAACTCCCTGATTTTTATCCAGGATAGAACACTGTGGGTCTGAGGATTATGTCTCCTTCCTTTATATATTTTACTTTTTTCCCTCTTTGTATCACCTTTCCCACACTCTCATGTTATAACATCCTTAGGATAATTTTGTCTCTAGGGCAGTTTGTTGTGTACTATCTTAATATCCGTTCCTGTACAGGTAGCACAGGCAAGTGTTTTACAGAGACAGCGATAAGGTCCTGGTTCAGGAACAGGTACTTTATCTATCCACACACTCCCTTTTCCATCTGTAATCGCTGCTTTCACTGTATCCTACTATCTCACAGAATATGCCATCGTACAGTAGTATGCAAGGTTTGGCTGTCGCACATCTGCCCTGCCAAACTGCACCACGACAGGGACATTGCTTTTTACAACCATTCCATATTGACCATAAGGTATCCTGTATTTTTGTTTCCCTATCGGCTTATCAAGACGGAAACACCTTACCCTCTCTGCCTCCACCACATCCTTAATTCCTTTCACAGGTGGCTTATCTTCAAAATATATATCAATGGTAATCTCTGCTTTCTTCTTCCCTGTGTTAATGATAATAAGAGATTCATGTCCTTTTATCTTTCCTTTTCCAGGTGGTGGAAGGTCTCCATCTGGTATCACCCATACAAGTCCTTTCTTTTCATTTCTCATATTTCATTACCTCCATAATTTATACCTTATATGTCCGTTTTATATTGTCTGTATCTATGAAACTCCCTTTTTGATTGTTGCTTATTCTACCTGTAGACACATAAGGATATCCTTTCTCTTCTAAAAGTATAAAGGCAGGGTTATCTTCTCCTACATTCAGAAGGATTAACCCGTCCAACTGTTTGCTTTTAAACAGATTTACAAAATATGTCTTTTTCTGCACCTCTGATGGTGTAGCATAAAGTACCAAAAGGTTATATTTTTCACTGGATAGTGGCTCTTCCATACCGCTGATCAGAAGAGGAAAGAAAGTGTCTGCAAACATAGGAGATAGCATAGCAGGAGGCGTAATTCCGATAGTGAATGTTTTCTTTTGAACAAAACTCTTTGCCAGACGATTGGGAACAAACTCATACTCTTCTATTACTTCCAATATTTTCTTTCTCGTTTCCTCTGCAACATCTGGTCTATTATTCAGTACCCTTGAAACTGTTGCTATTGAAACCCCACACTCTTTTGCTATCTTTTTTATATCCATTTTATATATTTCGTAAAAATTTACATTATACATACACCTATCCTTAAATTTTGTCAAGTGGTCGTACGGACAGGGTACAGAAGTACTTTAAATCTTGATTCCTCTATCTTTGCTCTCTACTCATAGAAGAGAGACCGTGCTGGAAAAACAAGATTTTTACAAAAAGGGGGTTTTGATATACAATGATTCCTATGGAAGAAACATTAAAAAATACCTACGAAATTATTAGATATTTCAAGGATATAAACCCACGGACATATCAGTTGTTAGGATACCTCGGATATAATAGAGAAACGGATGTAGAAACGCCTTACGGTGTATGGACTATTTACACAAAGAAAAATTTTCTTTTTCCTTATTTCAGCGCTGACTTCTCTATACCTGTCAATAAATTCGTAGGGATATACAGAGGGACTGAGAGAAATATGGTGGTGTATGGTTCCTTTGAGGACTCCATTAATGAGATAAAAGAAAAACTTTCAGTCATTACTAAAACAATGCTTCTCCCTGTCCAGAAATTTTTAGGTATCCCCATAACGCTCACAGAAGAAAACGCACAGGACTATGGGTATATAAGAGGTGTTATCCTTGGAGTCATTCTCATTTTATCTGACTTTATATATTCATGGACATTTGCATTAAGAGAAGGTGTATTTACTTCATTCCTCGAGTATATAAAAAAGGTATACGAAGGAAGTAGTATTGGTATAACAAACTTTATAGGTATTACATGGACAGGAATGTACTTCGGTATCCCTCTTATATTAATGCCTATAATATACGGACATATCTGTGTACAGATGGCTACCAGAAAAAGAATAAGGCAGATGAAAATAATAGAAGAGATTGCTTCCGGATATGAATTTGGGATAAGAGCAGAACAGGCGATGGAAGAAGAATTCATCACCATTGTTGAAGAAAAGAGGAAAGAAGCAATATATGAAGAACTTTCCAGGATAACAGATAAGTTAGATAGAAAGGTCTTTGAAACACTGTATATGAAGATACGAGAAGGTTTTATCTCCCCTGAAGCACTGGACGAGTTTATAAAGGACTTCAAAGATATAACCGAAAATGTAATTCCCTTTGAAAAATTTGTAGAAATTATAGCAAAATATCAAAAAGCATCTCCTTCCACAGAGATAGGAATAAAAAAAGAGTAGCACTATACAGATAAAATTACTTCCTCATAAATATCCCTAATGTCTCAAGGTGTGGAGTATGCGGGAAAAAGTCAAAAGAATATATTTTTTCAAGATGGTATCCTGTCTGGTAGAGCACTGCAGCATCTCTCGCAAAGGCAGGGACATTACAGGAAACATATATTATCCTTTTACTCTTTAGAGAGATAATGTTTTTCATCGCTTTCCCGCTTAAACCCGCCCTCGGCGGGTCAACAATCACTGCATCTGGCTCTTTCAATTCCCCTTTAAACTTTCTACTGAATATATCTTCCACAGAACACTGATAGAACTTACAGTTTTTAATATTATTTATCCTGCAATTCTCTTCTGCTGCCTCTATATTTGATGGTTCTATATCAATCCCTGAAGTTTGTTTTACTGCGGATGATAAAAAAATCTCCATAACCCCACTGCCACAGTAAAGTCCGAGAAGATATTCTACACCTGCCTCTTTTAGTTCTTCCTTTATCTGTGTGTATAAAAGTGCTGCTGCCTTTGTATTCGGCTGGAAAAAACACTGAGGAGTTATCCTGAACTTTAACCCTCCTATCTCCTCTGTTATAAATGGACTCCCATAAAGATTATGTTTTCTCTCAAATGCCACAACATCTGATATACGGTTGTTCTCAACCCACCACAAACTTTTAACACTCTTCGGCATAACCTCCAGCAGTCCTGTCATATCAGGGGGTTCTCCACTCCTTGTAACCATTAATATCATCCTTTCTCCTGTTTTCTTTCCCTCTCTTACTACAAGATGGCGAAAAAACCCCTGATGTGTATATGTATCATAAACCCCTAACCCTGTCTTTTTTACAAAATGTGTAAATACGGGAAATATATCCTGTACTGTATCACTGAATATACTGCATTCTGAAAGAGGTATGGTATTTTTATAATATCCAGATGAGCGAGCCATCCTTTCCTTAAGTCCGAGAACTATACTACCATCCTTCTCTCCAAAGGCAAATTCCATCTTGTTCCTGTAGTAAAAAATATCTGGAGAAGGAACGACAGGAAAAACATTGACACCACTGAGAATATTCCTCCCCGCTATCTTCTGGATGGTATTTAAAAGGTATCTACCTTTAAGTTGTAATTGCTTTTCATATAAAAGATTCTGCATTGTACATCCGCCACACAAACCAAAGTGTTTACATAATGGTTCTATCCTGTAAGGAGATATCACAACAATTTCTTTTACCATACCATAGGCAAATTTTTTCTTTCTTTCTGTAATGTTTACCTTAACTTTATCGCCCAGGACAGCATCGGATACAAAAATCACCATACCTCTACTTTTACCCACTGCCCATCTCTCTGGAAAAGCCATATCCACAATCTCTATCTCCTCCTCAGGGGTATCAAATATATCCATAAGCACCTTCAATTTTTTTACAGGAAGCCCAACAACATTGTTATAATCCCCTTTCAGTTCCTCAACAAATCTATCACCAACCGACTGGATTGCATATGCGCCTGCCTTGTCCATATATTCTTTTTTCCCTATCTCTTCCTCTATATCATCATCTGACAGGTCTTTAAATTTTATATAACTTACCTCATAGCCTGTAAGAAGTTTGTTATCTTTTTTTCTATATACTGCCATCCCTGTTATTACCCTGTGTTTAGTACCTGACAACATCTTTAGAATCCTTCTCGCATCCTCTTCATCCTTCGGTTTACCTATAATTTTATTACCCAGTACAACAACAGTATCCGCACCTATAACCGTATCATCTGGATATTTATCCGCCACATCTTTTGCTTTCAATACTGCTGCTTTTACAGCAAACCTTACCGGGTCTTTTTCTTCTATCTTTGACTCATCTACACAGGAAGGAACAATAACAAACCCATCTGTGATTTGTCTGAGCAATTCCTGCCTTCTCGGTGACCTTGAAGCAAGTATAATTCCCATAATAACCTACCTTATGCAAAACTCAATGTTATTCCTCTTCTCCTAAAGAAGAAAACACAGGAGAAGAGTGGAGATATCTACATCTACTTTTTCTCTTCAACTATGACTATTGTGTGTTCTTCTTTTATGGACTCCATTCTGCTTATAAGCATATCCTTCATTTCATTAAATTCCGGAAGATATTTTTCTTCAAGCGGGTATGAAGGAGGCATCTTTATTGCAAGAAAGTTAACAAACCTTCCTCCTTTCTGTAGACGGAAATCCAGATGAGGACCTGTTGCAACACCTGTTGCTCCGACATAACCTATCACCTGCCCTTTCCTCACCTTCTTACCTCCTGAAACAGATACCTTTGAAAGATGCCCATACCAGGATGTATAACCATTCGGATGCCTCACTATAACTGTCTTTCCCAGCCCTTTCTTCCATCCAGAAAACTGCACTGTCCCATCTCCTATGGATGAAACAGGTGTTCCTTTCGGAGCAGAATAATCAATACCGAGGTGTGGTCTATAGACCCTGTATATCGGATGAAGCCGTCTGTATGAAAAATAAGAGGATATTCTTCTGTAGTTCAGTGGTGCTTTTAAGAAAGCTGTTTCTACACTCTTTCCGTTTTCGTCATAATACCCACATCTTCCATCAGGAGGTTCAAAGAAAAAACCATAAAAGGTATTATCAGAAGAGGTATAAGATGCTGCCACTATCCTCACATCTTTCAAAGAATTACCTTTCTTATCTACATAGGCATCCCATAAAAGTGTAAATGTATCCCCTGTCTGACAGTCAGTGAAAAAGTCCACCTTTGATGCAAAAATCTCCGCAAACTGGATTATGAGTTCTGGATTGATGTTAAGAGCTATCATACTTTCATACAAAGAACTTGCTATCCTTCCAGAAACTCCACATACCTTTTTTTCAACCTCTATCTGTTTTGCAGAAGCGAAATATGTATTGCTATCAGGGTTAAACTCCACAACATAAAAGTCAATAGGACCATCATAATATATAAACTTTACAAACTGCCCTTCCTCAGAGAAATAAAGCTCCCATCTATCACCTATCCTGCACTTTCTAACATCAAATACCTTTTTTAACTCTTCTGTAATTGCTGATGCCTGAGAGTCAGGTAACCCATTTGACAGAAGAACCTCTCCTAAAATATCCCCTTCTGCAATATATCCCTCTATAATCTTATATTGTATCCTGAATGGATTTATATGTTTTATTTTGAGGAAGATAAATGGTGATAGGACAATCAACATAACAAAAATAGAGAGAAAAACATTCTTTCTCAGTATGCACCCCCTCTGTTTAAACTGTAAAAATCTTTTGATTTACTCTCTACCTCTATCTATAAGCACTGATACAAAACAGGCACATGCATCGCCACTTCCTATATCTCCCATCCCTTCATATGTCTTTGCCTTAAAACCAATTTTCCCTGTATCAATATCAAGTATCTCTGAAAGGTTCTTTTTTATTGCTTCGGAAAAAGGAAGGAGTTTAGGAACTTCACAGAGCATAATAATATCAATATTTTCTATATAATATCCCTCTTCCCTCATTATAAAAAGCACCTTTTCAACAATTCTCCTGCTATCAATCCCTTCTGTTTTGCTATCTGTATCAGGAAAGAAATACCCTATATCCGGCTTTCCCATTGCACCGAGGATTGCATCTGAGAGGGAATGTAAGAGGACATCTCCATCACTATGACCTGAAAGCCCTTTTTCAAAAGGTATATGGATACCACCGAGTATCAACCTTCTTCCTTCTGCAAACCTGTGTATATCAAACCCCAGTCCTGTCCTCATTATTAATAATTCTCTGCGAGGAGTTCATAATACGACTGCGGGTGCCTGCATGCAGGACATTCTTTTGGCGCCTCTGTTCCTTCAAAGATATACCCACAGTTCCTGCAGTGCCACTTTATTGCCTTATCCTTCTTAAATACTTTTCCTGTTGCGATATTCTCTATAAGTTTTCTGTATCTTGACTCGTGGAACATCTCCACCTTTGCTATCTCCTTGAAAGACCTGCTTATATCAGAAAACCCTTCCTTTTCCGCTACTTCTGCAAAATTACGATAGAGTTTATCCCATTCAAAATTTTCTCCTGCTGCTGCCTGTTCAAGATTTGTCCTTGTGTCCCCTATTATACCAGCAGGATATTCAGCAGTAATCTCAACATCTCCTCCTTCAAGATACTTAAAGAATACCTTTGCATGTTCCTTCTCATTGTCAGCGGTTTCAAGGAAGATACCGCTTATCTGCTCATATCCTTCCTTTCTTGCTACACTTGCAAAGTATGTGTACCTGTTCCTTGCCTGTGACTCTCCTGCAAATGCCTTTAATAAGTTCTTCTCTGTCTGTGTTCCTTTTATAGATTTTCCCATAAGTACCTCCTTTTACTTTTTATTATACCATACCTCCTATCTTTTTTTTAATGTCCCTGCTTGAGGGAGAAAGTTCTGGAACTTGTATTACTTCCCATATCTCTGTGTGTTCTATATATTCTCCCGGTTCCACCTCACTTAAAGGACCTACTGTCTCAAGTTCAAGGAAAGAAGGGTTTGTATATACCTCAACACTGCATCCAAAATCAGGGTAATCCGCCTCCTTTTGCTCAAATCTTTTTACAAATAGACACCCATCAACCCAGTAGGCAGTCCAGCAAGGATATGCCATCGTTCCTATTTTTACAGGACCTTTTGCAGATGTATCCTGTTTTATAAATATAAAATCCCTTTCAAGGATGAGACGATTATCTGAAAGGTCTGTATAGGGCCATAAAGAAATCCGTCTGTCAGGAAGGAGTCCCTCTCTACCCGCCTTTATCGGAATAATAGCAAATCCACCTGTCCTCATCACAGAAAGCGCCCAGCATGCAACCTTTATATTCCATCTCCCGGTATTCTTAATTCTATGAATTATAGCCAGCTTCCTCTTTCCCTTTTTTCTTATCTCAATCTCTTTCTGGATATTATTCTGTATTTCTGTATTACCATAAATCTTTATATATTCCTTTCCTGCTTCTATCTTCACCGGCTTATTATCCATTGAATAAGAACGTGGCATTGCTTCAGGTGAAGTCCAGAGTCGGTGTCCTCCATATATATGCCAGAAACCATTGGGCGTTTTAATTCCTGCGGAAGGAAGGATATTAAATAGATTGTTATCCGGTGTTTCTTTAAGTGCAACTTTAAGAATTCTCGGTCCTATATCCTCAGGAATGCCTAAAATTACCTCTCCTATTATAAATTCTTTTATCTTCATTTTTATAAAGAGGCCTGGGCCGGATTTGAACCGGCGCATAGCGGTTTTGCAGACCGCTGCCTTTCCGCTTGGCTACCAGGCCTAACCTTTGTTCTTTTATTATAATCTCTCTTTTCCAGATATGCAACTACAAAAATACTGTGATGGTTCTGTTCAATCCGTTCTTTCTTTTCTGTATAAAAAGGGTATAATAAAAGGAACTGCGATATAAAAACGGAGGAAAACCAATGGGAAACAGAATAAGAACCTATTTCTTATTAGGTGTATTAACGGTAATTTTTGTATTTATAGGAAGTTTCTTTGGCAGAGGGGGGATGTATACAGCATTTCTCTTTGCGATGGCAATGAACTGGTTCTCTTACTTTTTCAGTGATAAGATTGTGCTGGCTATATACAGGGCAAAACAGGTAAAACAGGAAGAAGCACCGGAACTCTATCGTATAGTGGGGGAACTTACTCAGAGGGCATCTCTACCTATGCCAAAGATTTATATCATTCCTTCTGCAACACCCAATGCCTTTGCTACAGGAAGAGACCCTGACCACTCTGCGGTGGCTGTAACCAGCGGGATAATGGATATTTTGAATGAAAATGAACTTAAAGGTGTCCTTGCTCATGAACTCGGACATATAAAAAACAGAGATATCCTCATTGCCACAGTTGCTGCAACCATAGCAGGAGCGATTACACTGCTTGCAAGAATGCTACAGTGGGCTGCTTTTTTAGGTGGTGGAAGAGATGATAGAAGAGAAGGGAATATATTTACGCTCGTTGCTATGCTTGCCTTTGCCATACTTGCACCCATAGCAGCAATGATAGTCCAGATGGCTATATCAAGAGGAAGGGAGTATATGGCAGATGAGGAAGGAGCAAAGTTAGCAGGAAATCCCTTATATCTTGCTAATGCTTTAAGAAAACTTGCTGCAGGGGTGCGGATGAGACCGATGAACAATGCAAATCCATCAACCGCTCATATGTTTATAGTAAGTCCTTTCAGTGGAAGGTCTTTACTCACACTATTCTCCACACACCCACCCATTGAGGAAAGGATTAAACGGCTGGAGAGTATGGTGGTTTAGCAGAAAAGATACATTCCTCCCCATATGAGGAGGGATACCTAAAATACCTTCTCCCTATGGGGGGGAAGGAAATGATTGCAAGTATTTCCTATGTATCATCTCCATACTTAAATAAAACAGCATTGTTAAAACTTAGTCCTTTAGATGTAGTTTTGCCATTGTAACTTCCGAACGGGTCTTCTCAAGAATACCTCTTACATAATCCACCTGTCGTCTGAGTGACCGGGTGATGGCATCTGTAAACTGGAAATTTAAAAGGAAAAAGTATATGTTATCCATTATGCCGAGGAATTCCTCGCAGTCATCTATCCTTCCCTGTCTTATCTCATCAAGTATATGCCTCCTTATCTCCCCTGTGCTTTCACATAGACCATGTAGATAACTCTTATAGTCAAAATTATAAATTTCTGGTTCAGGAATTTTTCTGTCTCTTATAACAGATAAAGTAATAACTGCTTCTGCAAGTTCCTTTTCAGATGAGTGGAGAAAACCAGCATACATTATTTCAGGAAAAGGCAAAAGGATTTTTTTTGCTCTGTGAAGAAGTTGCAGCCCTTCTGCTATCTCCAATTCCGCTGTCTTATGGTGCTTCTGATGTATCTTTTTAATGGAGTCCGCTGAAAGACGTCCTATCTCCCTGCAAAGTTTAAGTGCTTCTTCTCTTGCCTTATCCTCTTTTTCAAAAAGGTCTTTCAGCTTCTTTTCTATTCTTTTCATCTTTTTCTCTCCCTGCCCTGTTTTACTCCCCTAATAGCAGATATTAAATCTTATAATGCCTCTTTAGTTCCTTTTCTATCTTTAATTCATTAACATCTTTTTTTCTTTCCTCTATCCTGCCCCGTTGCTTTCTTCTCTCAGGGTACACAATACCTAAAAATTCTGCTATGCTCAATACCCTCGCACCAAATAGCCGTCCTGTCTCCTTTACTCCCCTGTCATCAGAGACCACTATCCGTGATATATTTTTTTCGGGTATCTTTTCAACCTTCTTCCTTATCACTTCATCAGCAGTAATATCCCCTGAAAATAAAAGTTTCATTCCCTTTGTATGCAGGAAGGTGTATGGTAAAGGAGGGTTCCCATCAAAAACCACTGTAAAAGATACAGAAGGATGTTTTCTGGAGTAGTCATATAAGATATTGATAAGCATCTGGATACTGTAAGTTATTCCCCTGGCTTCATACCTTGAAAAGGAACTGCTTTTTATCAGGTTGTATCCATCAATTATGTATTCCATCTTCTTTTAAAACATTCTGGCATTTGAAACATATCTCTGGTGCTTCAGGACTTCCTATTTCAGGGAAATGCACCCAGCAACGTTCACATCTGCCAAAGGATGTCTTCTCCACATTTATCTCCAAAGAATCTCCTTCAGAAAGTACTACCTCTGAGACAATAAGCAGTCCGGATAATCCCTCAAAACTCTTTAAGAATCCTATCGTATCTTTGTCTCCTTTGATTACAACTTTTGCCTCAAGTCCACTTCCTATAAGTTTCTCCTCTCTTTTCTCTTCTATTTTTTTAAGCACCTGTCTTCTTATCTCAAAAAACCTTTCCCATCTTTCCAACATTTTTATATCAGGGGCTCCCATTACCTGCCAGTCCTCAAGAAAGATGCTTTCTTCCCTTTTCCATGGGAGCAACTGATATGCCTCTTCTGCTGTAAATGAGAGCACAGGCGATATTATTATCAAAAGTGTGGTCAGTATCTGATAAAGGGCTGTCCTCGCACTCTTTCTTTCTATTGACTGCTTTCCATATGTATAAAGACGGTCCTTTAGATGGTCAAGATAAAAGGAGGAAAGAAAGACATTACAGAAGTGATATATCTCTTCATATGCCTTATTAAAAGAAAATGTTTCATAATACAAGTTTACTTTACTTACTGTCTCTTTCAGTTTCTCTATTGCCCATCTGTCTACTTCCTTCATATCTGTTTCAGAAATACCTTCTTCTATCCTATAGTCATAAAGGTTCCCGAGCAGATACCTTAAGGTATTACGGATGGTTCTATATGACATCACTATATTTTTAATAATCCCTTCTGATATCCTTATATCCTGCTGGTAGTTCTCTGCAATTGCCCATATCCTCAATATCTCTGCACCATACTTACTGATAATTTCCTGTGGTGTTATAACATTTCCCAGTGATTTACTCATCTTCCTTCCTTCTGCATCAACAACAAAACCATGGGTAAGAACTGTTCTATAAGGTGCTCTTTTTTTAATCCCGCATGAGGTAATAAGAGATGTCTGGAACCATCCCCTGTGTTGGTCGCTTCCTTCAAGATAAAGGTCTGCAGGCCATGGAAGACCATATTCTTCTTTTTTAAGGACTGCCAGATGACTGACCCCTGAATCAAACCATACATCAAGTATATCCTTCTCCTTTTTGAAATCCTTACCACCACAATACGGACAGGTAAATCCAGCAGGTAAAAGTTCTTCTTCTCTTCTTTCAATCCATACATCTGAACCAAACTGTCTCACTAACTTCTCAACATACCCTATGGTCTCCTCTGTAATAACTGCCTTTTCACATCCACAACAATAAAAAACAGGTATAGGGACACCCCACAGTCGTTGTCTTGAAAGACACCAGTCAGGTCTGTTTTTTACCATAGAAGATATTCTGTTTTTACCCTCAGGAGGAACCCATTTAACCTTTTCTATCTCTTCTGTCATCACATCCCTTAAGTTGTTATGGTCCACCTTTAAAAACCACTGGGTTGTACTTTTGAATATCACGGGTTTCTTACATCTCCAGCAGTGTGGATAGGAATGGGTTATCTCTTCCTGATAGAAAAGAGTTTTCTCTTCTCCCAGTTTGTTGATAATATGCCTGTCTGCTTCAAAAACCTTCATACCTGCAAAGTTCGTTACCTCTTTTGTAAAACATCCCTTTTCATCCACAGGAGAAAGGATATCAAGATTATTCTTCAACCCTGCATAGTAGTCATCCTCTCCATGTCCCGGTGCTATATGAACACATCCTGTTCCTTCTTCTGAAGAAACAAAATCAGCAAGTATAACCCGGGATATCCTTTCCACCAGAGGATTTGAGTATTTTATACCTTCCAGTTCAGTGCCCTTCATCCTCTTTACAATATCAAAGGTAATGTTTTTCTTGCCTGTAATATCTTCCAGCCGTTTCTCTGCTATAATATATCTTCCTTCTTCTGTATCTATAATCACATAATCAAGTTCAGGATGTACTGCAATGCCTGTATTTGAAGGAAGTGTCCATGGGGTCGTTGTCCAGATGAGAAGATATGTTTTTTCCATATCTAAAACAGGGAATTTTACATATATGGCAGGGGACTTTTTGTCATTGTATTCTATCTCTGCTTCTGCAAGTGCTGTCTCACAGGAGATACACCAGTATATTGGCTTATATCCCTGATAGATATATCCAGATAAAGCAAGTTCACCAAATGCTCTTATAATAGTTGCCTCATAATCAGGGGATAATGTAAGATAAGGATTGTCCCAGTCACCCAGAACCCCGAGACGTTTGAATTCCTCCTTCTGTATCTCTATAAATTTTTTAGCATATAAAGCTGTCTTCTTACGAAAATCCGATGGATTAACCTCGCTTTTATGCTTCTTTATCTCTAAAAAAACCTGATGTTCTATAGGCATTCCATGACAATCCCATCCTGGTCTGTATGGCGCATAAAAACCCTTTAATGAGTGGTATTTTACTACGACATCCTTTAATATCTTATTGAGTGCTGTACCGAGATGTATATGCCCGTTGGCATAAGGAGGACCATCATGGAGCATATATGCCTTCTTTCCTTTATTCTTTTCCTGCAGTTTTTTGTACACCTTCCTTTCCTCCCATAACCGCAGGAATTCTGGCTCTCTTTCATTTAGATTCCCTTTCATCGGGAATGCTGTCTTTGGAAGATATACCGTCTTTGAATAGTCCATCTTTCCTAACCCCTTGTTTTTTGTAAAAATTTTTTCTATTTTATCATAAATGTCTCTTTCTATATAAATAAAATTAAAACATAAATTCCATATGAGTAGGATATTAGGTAGGAGGTGGAAAGTGGATGAAGTTCTCACCCTAACCCGTACCCTCTCCCTTCAATGTAGAGGGGACCGCTTTTAAAGTGGTATCTATTTAACCCGTTGACAAAAAAATAAGTATCTGGTATGCTAAAAAGCGCCTGTTTAGGATTTAATGTTTAAAAAGTTGTTTATTTTTAGTTCCGTACTTTGATTTTAATAAGCCGGGGTAGCTCACTGGTAGAGCGCAGCCCTGAAAAGGCTGGCGTAGGCAGTTCGATTCTGCCCCCCGGCACGGAAGAATAACAAAGAAGGTATTGACAAGCAGGGCTGATTATAAGCACCTGCCTACGCCACAAAAGGGGGCAGGGGAAAATGTTGGTTTCCCCTTCTTTGGAGGGGGAAGATTAAGGGGGAGAACCACTCCCCCTTAAAGAGCGAAGCGAGGCGTAGGCAGTTCGATTCTGCCCCCCGGCACGGAAGAATAACNAAGAAGGTATTGACAAGCAGGGCTGATTATAAG
>JAOAIL010000020.1 GCA_026414725.1 bacterium | reverse complement strand
AAACAGAGAACCATGTCTGATATACCGGATATGAAATTCCTACAGCAAGCCCTACCGGTGACAGGGGCCACCACAGGAAATAGTTTCTTGCAAGGATTAGGAGAAACATTGAGAAACTACCTAGTGCAATATATCCTAACTGTGCCTTACCAAATCCAACAGGATATTTTATGAAATTTGTTGCCCACTTCATTGCAAAGTTAGCAAGTCCTGTAAAGTGCCATGAAGAAAAGTTAATACCTCCATATTTATAACCCAGTAGCAGGGTCATCCATGCAGATGAGATAAGAGAGATAACAATTGCAAGTATTATTCCTATAAATAATCTTCTGCAATTAATTTTAAAAACTGTTGCAAGTTTCAGTCCATTAGCAGTGGATGTCATTACGAGTGTTCTTATATCAGTTGCCCATGCAAATGTCATTCCAAGTGCTGTAAGCCCAGAAGGTCCTAAATACTTTGAACCAAAGAAGTCAAGTGTAGGAGCTGCCGGTATAACAGGTGCTCTATAGTATGCCAGACCTGCCTGTGCTATAACCCGTGTAAGTCCGAGGAATATTATTAATGTTATGCATGTGAAAAATATAGAAGGTAATACTCTTACACCGGTTCTGTTTATCCACCAGACAACAAAAAGAAATGCAAGTATAAATCCCCAGAAGGATGTTTTATAAGAAAGTATTTCCTCTTTATCATCATTTTCTGGGTTATTTTTACCTATTGCCCTTAAGAACACGTTTTTCAGATGTCTCCTTCCAAACCAGATGCAACTTACGCTTAATACAATTACTGCTCCCAGTGACTGTAAAGCAACTATTTGTGGTGCGGGGTCTGAAAATGGTTGGGTAGGTCCTATAGAGAATCCAATTCTGTTTAAAAAGCCTGTCTCTAATATAAAAATTAAGGCAAAGAACCAGACACTTAGAAGAACACTGGTAGACATAAAATATGCAAGTCCTATTACCTCAAAGAATATCTTCAAGGTGATGGAAAATGCACGATTAAATATCGGAAAACTGAAGGAAAAAAGAGGGGTTGGGACAGATGGGAAGAATTTGTTCAATCCAATCAGACTGTATAAAACAAAAGGTATTAAAAAGCCCATCCACATAATTTTATTACGATAAAGTGGTACCTCTTCATTTACCATTGAAGTAGGCAGTTCTGTTAATGGATAGGTGAGACGTTCTTTTTCTATCCATTGTTTTCTTAACATTACCATAAGGCATATACTCATAAAGTAAAAAACAACAATAAATAAAAACCAGTTCCCGAGGGGTTCTATCCACACATTCCATGGGATTTTTGCTCCTTTTGGTAAACCCTCATATATAGCCCATATTGCATCTCTGTTTTGTGGAAATAGATGCTTAGGAAGGTGTGGATGGACAATCTCTTCCCATTGATTTACAGGGGTTGCATAGTAGAAGATACCACCGAGAAGTCCGATAAGGTTCATTGTAAATCCCCAGGAAGGAATAGCACAGGCAACAATCATCATAATATATACAGTGATCAGTTCAGGTGGTTTCAGATAAATTCTCGGAGATATTTTTTTCAAAAGAGTATTAATAAGGAAAACGAGTATAAAAAACAAAAAGACAGCACCTCCTGTGGAATAGTCCGCACAGAGAGGAGAGGCGTATATATCAAGCACAGTAAACGGTTCACCTGCACCAATGAAAAAGGAACAGATGGCTCCTATAATGATTGCCCTTAGAGTAATCATATCTACACCTCCTTAACAAATTTTGAAAGAAGGTCACCAACCTCGTTTGTTGACATACCCATTCTGCCTGCTTCTAAACTTTTTAGATAACCTTCACCAGTTGCTTTAATTATTGCCCTTTCTATTGTTCTGGCTGCTTCATCCTCTCCCAGTATTTCAAGCATCATACCACCTGCAGATATAGTTGCCACAGGACATATAACATTTTTACCAGTGTACTTTGGTGCTGAGCCATGGATGGGTTCAAACATACTTACTCCTTCAGGATTTATATTTCCACCTGCTGCTATCCCGAGTCCTCCCTGAGTTATTGCAGCAAGGTCTGTTATGATATCACCAAACATATTGTTGGTTACAATTACGTCAAACCATTCAGGATTTTTGACCATCCACATACAGGTAGCATCAACAAAGGCAAAATCAAGTTTTATATCGGGGAATTCAGTAGATACCTCTTTTGCGGTCCTTCTCCACAGGTCTCCAGAGTAAGTAAGTACATTTGCCTTATCTACCACAGTAACTGTTTTCTTTTTGTTTCTTTTGGTGGCATATTGAAAGGCATACCTTATACATCTTTCAACTCCTTTCCTTGTATTTATATCTAACTGTGTGGCAATCTCATCTTTTGTCCCTTTTTTAAATACACCACCGGTTCCACTGTAAGCACCTTCAGTGTTTTCTCTTACTACAACATAGTCAATATCTTCAGGTCCTTTCTCTTTTAATGGATGCCATACACCGGGATAGAGTTTTACAGGTCTTAAGTTTATATACTGGTCAAGTTCAAAACGTATCTTTAAAAGAATTCCCTTTTCAAGTATTCCTGGTGCTACATCAGGATGTCCTATTGCACCGAGATAGATGGCGTCAAATTTTTTCAGTTCTTCTATTGCAGAGTCAGGTAGTGTCTCACCTGTTTTAAGGTATCTGTCTCCTCCAAAGTCATAATGGACTGTTTCAATGGAGAAATTATATCTTTCAGAAACCGCTTCTATAACTTTTAAGCCCTCTCTTATAATTTCAGGTCCAATACCATCTCCCGGAATAACCGCTATTTTATATACTTTGCCTTTACCCATTCTATCAACCCTCCTGTTTTTATAATTTCCTGTAAAAAGTCAGGATATTTTGTAAATGTATAGGATATGCTTTTTGTAATATCTCTGATAACTCCATTTTCAAAGTCAATTTCAACTTCATCTCCTTCTTCTATTTCATCTGCTTGTGATAGTTCAATCACAGGTAGTCCTATATTGATGGCATTTCGTAGAAAAATCCTCGCAAAACTTTTTGCTATTACTGCTGAAATACCACAACCCTTAATAGCAACAGGTGCATGTTCTCTACTTGAACCACATCCGAAATTTTCTCCCGCAACTATAACATCTCCGGTCTGTACCTTCTTTGAAAAGTCAGGCATAATTGTTTCCATACAGTGTTGGGCAAGTTGTTTTTCATCAGTAGTGTTGAGATATCTTGCTGCAATGATATCATCGGTATTTATATTATCACCGAATTTCCATACTTTTCCTTTCATTATTATTCCCTTTTAGAGTTTTTTAAATCTATCTGCTATATCTTATCAGGATGAGTAATTCTTCCTTTTATTGCACTCGCTGCTGCTACCTCAGGGTTTGAGAGATATACATAACTTTTAGGATGCCCCATCCTGCCTATAAAATTTCTGTTTGTTGTAGCAATAGAAATTTCTCCTTCACCTAATACCCCCATATGTCCACCTAAACAGGGTCCACAGGTTGGAGGACTTATAACACAGCCAGCAGTGATAAATATATCTATAAGTCCTTCTTTTATCGCCTGCTGATATATCTTCTGTGTTGCAGGTATAATGATACATCTTATTTCAGGGTGGATTGTATGTCCGTTGAGAATGGAAGCCGCTCTTCTTAAATCAGTAATTCTTCCGTTGGTACAAGAGCCAATGACTGCCTGGTCTATCTTTATATCTTCATATTCATCCACATTCTTTGAATTTGATGGAAGATGAGGAGCAGATACCTGTGGCATAATATCAGAGACATCTATTTCTATTATGTTTTCATAAATTGCATCCCTGTCACTTGTGATTATACTTCCACTAATTCCTATCTCTTCAAGATACATAAGTGTTATATCATCCGGTTCTATTATTCCATTTTTTGCTCCTGCTTCTATTGCCATATTACATATTGTAAACCTGTCATCCATAGGCAGGTTTCTTATTGTTTCTCCTGTGAATTCCATTGATTTGTAGTTTGCTCCATCAACACCAATTTTCCCTATGGTATAAAGGATAAGGTCTTTCCCACCCACATACTTATTCCTTTTTCCGGTATAAACAAATTTTATGGATGCAGGAACTTTTATCCAGACCTTACCTGTTATCATCGCTGATGCAATATCTGTACTGCCCATACCGGTTGAAAATGCACCAACCGCTCCATAGGTACAGGTGTGACTATCTGCTCCAACAATAAAATCACCTGGTTTTGTAAGTCCTTCTTCTGGTAAAAGTGCATGTTCTATACCGACTTTTCCTATCTCATAGAATCTTACTCCATATCTTTTAGCAAATTCTCTCAATTTTTTTACAAGTTCTGCACTCTGTATATCTTTACAGGGTGTAAAATGGTCAGGAACGAGAACAATCTTATCAGGGTTAAATACATTCTTTGCACCTGCTTTTTCAAATTCATTTATTGCAAGAGGTCCTGTAATATCATTTGCTAAAACGAGGTCAACATTACACTCAACAAATTCACCTGGTACTACAGATTTTTTTTCTGCATGTCCTGCTATAATTTTTTCTGTAATAGTCATATTTTCTTCCTTCTTCTCTTCCCTCTCCCTTGAGGGGAGAGGGTACAGGGTGAGGGTGAGAACCTTTCTCCTCTACTTTCCACCCCCACCTTCATCCTCCCCCCTCATATGGGGAGGAACTGGTTTCCCTCTCCCTTGAGGGGAGAGGGTACAGGGTGAGGGTGTTTATGTTCCTTTATACTTTGTTTTAACAATATCCTTTCGTATAAGATACCTGTTTATAGCATCAATATATGCCTTTGCACTTGCTTCTATAATATCTGTGCTTATTCCTTTGCCAGGGATTTTCAATCCTTCTATCTCCAGAGCAACATTAACCTCTCCCTGTGCATCCTGTCCACTTGTTACCGCTGTTATTTTGTATTCTTTCAGTACTGGAGTAAATCCTACTATTCGGTCAATTGCTTTATATATTGCATCTACAGGTCCATCACCTCTTGATGCATCTTCATAAATATCCTCACCTTTTTTTACTCTTACTGTAGCACTTGGTATTGTTGAAGAGCCAGATATGATATGAAAATATTCAAGTGTATAGACAGGTTTATGTGTCTGATATTGTTCTTCTTCAGCGAGAAATATTATATCTATATCTGTTATTTCCTTCTTTCTATCAGCCAGTTTTTTAAATTTTTCAAATATCTTTTCAAACAGTTCCTCATTTAATTGAAAACCCAGTGTTTCTAACCGTACTTTAAGTGCATGCCTTCCTGAATGTTTACCCAGTACCAGTTCACTTGCTGGAATACCTATCATTTCGGGATTCATAATCTCATATGTTGAACGTTCTTTAAGAATCCCATCCTGATGTATTCCTGATTCATGTCTGAATGCATTTTCTCCTACGATTGCCTTGTTTGGTTGAACAGGAATACCTGTAAGTGTAGCGACCATCCTGCTTGTTCTGTAAAGTTCTTTTGTTTCAATATTTGTAGTGATCTTGTAGAAGTCCTTTCTTACAGCAAAGTTCATAACAATCTCTTCAAGTGATGCACTACCTGCCCTTTCTCCTATCCCATTTATGGTACACTCAACCTGTCTTGCCCCATTAAGAACAGCCATAAGTGAATTTGCAACTGCCAGCCCAAGGTCATTATGACAATGTACACTGATGATAACATCAGGAGGTAAATGTTCTCTTAAAAATTTTATAAGATTACCATATTCTAAAGGTGTTGAATATCCAACAGTATCTGGTATGTTTACTGTCTTTACTCCTGTTTTTATTACTGCTTTTAATACCTCCAGCAGGAAGTCCTGTTCTGTCCTTGTAGCATCTTCAGGAGAGAATTCAATGTCATCAATATATTTTTTAGCGAAAGATGCTTTTTCAACAGCAATTTTTATTATTTCTTCTTTTGCCTTTTGCAGTTTATATTTTCTATGTATCTCTGATGTGGCGAGGAATATATGAAGGCGTGGTTTTATCGCTTTTTCAAGTGATTTCAATGCAACTTCTATATCAGCATCTTTGCATCTTGCAAGTGCACATACAGATGTATTTTTTATCCGCTCTCCAATAAGAGCAACTGCTTTTGCATCATCTTCAGAAGCAATAGGAAAGCCCGCTTCTATAACATCAACACCGAGCCGTTCAAGTTGTTCAGCAATCTTTATTTTTTCTTCACTTGTTAAACTTGCTCCTGGTGATTGTTCCCCATCTCTTAATGTAGTATCAAAAATAATGACTTTCTCCATTATTACTCCTTAACTTTTTATAATAACACAAAAAAATGTTTCTTCAAAATACTGTTATGATTTTCTTTCTTTTAAGAAAAGGTAAAGATACCCCAATCTGCGGTGGGATATTTTATCTGTAGGGGATAAAGATAGAGTGAATAGGGTAAAATATAGAACCATTCCATATGAGTGGAAGATACAGGGAGAATGGAAAGTACAGCAGAGGTTTCTCTCCCTTAATCATCTCTCCTTAAGTTAGGAGGGATAGAAAAGGGGGATAGGAAGTAAGAAGTAGAGGGAAAAATCTATCTATATGATAGAAAGAGTATGTTTAAGGAATTAGTTTATTTTCTAACTCATATATAGTGAGGGCAACTGCTATAACAGATGCGGTTTCAACCCGCAATATCCTTTTTCCCATACTCACACTTATTGCTTTATATTCTTCTGCGAGACATACCTCTTCGTCTGTATATCCTCCTTCAGGTCCAATGAATATATTTATAGATGCACCTTCTTTCAATCTCTGGAGATTATTTATAGCAGTTCTTAAAGAAATGTCTGCTTTTTCCCAGAATATGATTTTTAAATCTGCAGGTAGTTTAATTGCTTCATCAAACTTAACAGGTGCCTCTATCTCCATTATTACATCTCTTCCTGCAACCTTTGATGAGTCAACTGCAATTCTTCTCCATCGTCCCTTTTTATGCAATATATTTTCTTTGGTAATCTGTGGCACTACGCGACTACTAACTACAGGAAATATCTTTTTTACACCTAACTGCGATACTTCACAGATTATCTTATCCATCTTGTTGCTTTTTGGTATACACTGGAAAAGATATATATCAAATGCAGGTTCAATATCTCTTATTTTATTAATATTCAGAATAATTCCTTTTATATTTTTATTTTCAACTTCTTTTATGGATATTTCATATTCAATTCCACTGCCATCAAACCCGATAAAAATATCACCTTCTTTCATTCTCAACACATTTGATAGATAGTGGAATGTACTACCTTTAATAGATATACTATCATATTTTTTTTCACAGTCAGCAGGGTCAAGATAGATTCTTCTCATTTTAGCGGGGGGATTATCTGTATTTCTTCAGGTCAAATTCAAATTCACAAGTATATTTATTTTTTCCCTCTTCATCCATATTATACTGAACCCATAGTACAATTTTTGAATCTGCCGGAATGTCTTTTTTGTTGAATTTTACTTTTCCTTTAATGGTCTGTGTATAGTCCCTTCCTATTTCAGCGTATGGTGGTGTAAATTTATATACTGGTTGAATTTCTTTATTGTTACACTTAAGCAAAAATTCAGCAGTTCTTCCGAACTCAGGATATCCACCAAATAATGTAATCTCAAATGTAAGACAGTCGGTATCTTCTCTTAATGCCTTTTCTAAAAGGGCTCTTTTTATCTCCTGCCCCTGATTATGTGCCTGTTTTGATAGAATAGCAGTTTTTAAGAAAGGGGTTATCAAAGTTGCTTTCCCTTTGCCTTCACCATAGCCCAGATCCACAGTCCATTCGGAAACAAATTCTGTCATTGAAAGTTCTGCGTTTTTTATTCCATACTCTATCGCCTGATTCATTTCTTCCTCTGATAGAGGTAGAGTAATCATTATATTTTTGTTCTTTTTGCTACATCCAGCAAGAAGTAGTATTCCCATAAATAATACTATGATTTTCCTTGTCATCAGTACTCCTTTTCTTAAAAATTATAAATCCTGACAGATAACTGTCAAGTACTTCTATTAAAAGACAGGTCCCAGATAGAAATAAAAGATACCTTTTTCCAGAGATCTGATGCCATAACCAATATAAACAGGACCTAAAAGTGTTTTTATTCCTGTGAATATAGACCCGGATAATCTGGTTTTTTCTAAAGAAATATCATCTAAATCATCCCATGCATTCCCTGCTTCAAGTGATGCTCCAATAAAATAACCAGAGATATTAAAGGGTAGTAATTTTTCAAAATCCCTTATATATGAAAGCCGAAGTAATAATGTATTGTTGCCGCTTAATTCATAATGGTCAAATCCACTCATACGTTGAAATCCACCGAGGTTAAAGGTTCTGTATAAAGGTAGTTCTGTATCAAGGGAGGTCTGTGCCTCAATATAACCAGAGAAAGTATTGTGCAGATTACTCCATACCGTAAGTCCTTTGAATGATAATTGTTGGAACTCTTCTTCTTCAAGATAAGGGAAAGGTGTTTTATAATCAATACCTATATACCATCCTTCTCTCGGAAATAGCAGATTATCAATGCGGTCAAAGTTAAATGAACCACTTAGAAGGAAGATATCTTCTTCATAGTCAGGTAGTGAAATTTCTCCTGTAGAAAGCTGGCTCGTAGTATGTTCACCTTCTATCCCTATACGGAATTGTCCTTCATTGCCTATGTTTATACCACCGAAAAGTCCTGTTGAAGTAAAACGGGTTCTGTAACGGGCATAACGTTGTTCATCCTGGAAAAGGTCTATGTTTTTCTGCTGATACGAGAATGTAGGTGCTATAAAGAAATGGTCTGTATAGTCAATCGGTTGATAAAATTCTGCTTCAAATTCATGCTCCAGTCCTAAACGGAGATACAGATTGAGTTCTCCTGCGTGTCTGTTCAGCATAGTCATACGATACCGTACAAGAGGATTGAAGTCCCTCGTGCTGTCAAACTGTGCACCGAAATATAGATAATTTGGTCCCCACGATTTCTTTACTGGCTCAATAGTCAACCCATAGTTTTCATCCATCTTTAAGATCTGATAATCAATCCGTTCAAAGAGTCCTGTTGAATATACGTCTGTAATATTATCTTCTAATTTTTCAACATCCAGTATATCGCCGGGTTTTATTTTTATTCTGTTTTCTATGATTTGGGATGGTATCTTTTTAGGGGGTATGATTTCCACATAGTCCACGACTATATTTCTTCTTCTGGGCTCTTTTTCAATAACATAACTTTTTACCTTACTGTATTCTTCTTCGGAAACCGCCATTGTGAGCAATCTTTCTTTCTCCTTAAGTGCAAATGCCTCACCTTCTTTTATAATTTCTTTCGCTTTTTTGAATTGCATATTGGAAAAACCTTCCAGTTTGAGTGTTAAAAGGACATCGTTTTCTTTTAAAAGTGAAAGTTGATAGAGGTGGTTTCTCCTTCCATATATAGCAAGTACCTGTTTTGTTATATCTACAAGGTTTTTTAACTCTTCTTTCGTTGCGAGAGGAGAACTAACATCAACTGCTATAATCCGTTCAGCGCCAAGTTCCCTCGCTGTTTCTATTGATAGATTTGCTACAACCCCTCCATCTACAAGGATTCTTTTGTCTATCTCAACAGGAGCAAATATACCCGGTATTGCCATACTTGCCATAATGGCTTTTGTTAAACTGCCTGAAGAAAGATCAACCCTTTCTCCTGTGACGAGGTCTGTTGCAACTGCACGGAAAGGTATAGGAAGATGGTCAAAATTATTCACAGGCAGTACAGGAAGAAGTATATTATTGAGTGCTATAATAAGTTTCTGTCCTGCTATAACACCTTTGGGAATCTGAATCTGGTCAACTGCAAAACCCATCTCTACACCCTGCATATATTTAGATGCCTCTTTTCTTAATCTATATGGTTGTTTGAGTGGTTTAGGGTTATCAGAAAAAATGTCGTCCCAGTCAACCTCAAGCATCCTCTTTTCAATCTCGGAAGGTGATAGTCCTGCTGCATAAAGGCCGCCTACAATCGCACCCATACTTGTTCCTACTACCATATCCACAGGTATATGTAGTTGTTCAATAACTTTCAGGACACCTATATGTGCAATACCTCTTGCTCCACCACCACTTAGAACAAGAACAGTAAAAGGGTGGGATTTCGCTTTTTCTTCAGGCAGTAATATTTTAGGTATAAATAAAAAAATTAGAGATATAACAAAAAACTTTTTTGTCTTGCACATATTCCAATTTTAACATATTTCTACTTCTTTGCTAGTCATTGCTACTTTTTAACTGACATATATAGTAGGGACTAAACTTTTGAAAATTATATATGTCTAAATTTAAAATGAAAAAAAATATAAAAAAAGGTTTTACACTTATAGAACTACTTGTGGTAATTGCAATTATATCAATACTTGCCGGTCTTATACTTCCTGCTTTATCACGCACGAGAGAAATGGGGAGAAGGACTATCTGTCTCAATAATCTGAAACAACTTTTTCTTGCACTTGATATGTATGTTTCAGATAACAGTGATTATTATCCGATTGCTGCCTCTGTCCCTTCTTTAAATCTTAATAATGACCCGAGGATATGTGATGTTTTATCTCCATATCTGAAATCTCCTTATATATTCAGATGTCCTTCTGACAGAGAAGGATATTTTGAAAGGGAAGGTTCAAGTTATGAGTATAATGTCTCACTTGGTGGAACAAAAAGGGATAGAGGAAGACGTGTGGCAAGAATGGGAGCGAGTAGAATCTGGGTTTTTTATGATTATAAGGACTTTCACGGACCAGGTATAAGAAACTTTGTTTTTCTTGATGGGCATGCAACCCATGAACCAATAGCAGAGGTAGAGGAGGAATAATGAGATGGCAGGAGATGAATAAAAAAAGGAAGATTGCGATTATTTCAGGGATAACTGCCTTTGTTATATTAGCGATTGTAAGTACTATATATGCTGTCTCAAAGATACCTCCTGATTTTGAGAAACTATCAGATGAAAAGGTGCTGGAATATGTGAAGTCAGGGAAGGCAGAGAATCTTGACAGAGAACATCTAATAAAACTGGGGGAACGACTTGATAAGATACAGACAGAACAGAGAAGACAGATATTGGTAGAACTTACTCCGGAAGAAAGAGAAAATTTTAGAGAAAGTAGAAGGATGATTGCAGAGGCACAAATGCAGAAAACCATAGATGAGTTCTTTTCTATTCCACCTGAAAAACAGAATGAGTTTCTGGATAAACAGATAGATGAGATGGAAAAAAGAATGCAGGAGTTCAGAGAGAGATTTGGAGAAAGGGCTGGTAGATTTCCGCAGGGTTCTGCTGGGGCTGAAGGTGAGAGACCACGGCAGGGAGGAGAGAGGGGTGAAGGTGTTTCCTCTGGTAATCAACCTCAACAGGGTGAGGTGAGAGGTCCTGGTAGAAGAAATATCTCACCGGATGAAAGATTACAGAGGATGAGAAACCGACTTTCAGAGACCACACCTGAAGAAAGGGCAAAAAGAAGGGAGTATTTCCGCAGGTTAAGAGAAAGGATGAGGGAAAGAGGTATAGTCCGTCCGGGTCGTTGACACTCCTTTATTTTTCCTGTAAAGTATTTTTGATAATAGATATCTTGAAATTTTTTATTTGATAAATCCTCCCCATATGATGGGGAGATACCTAAATTATCTTCTCCCTATGGGGGGAGAAGGGTAGGATGAGAGGGAAAAGTATAGGAAGGTCTCACCCTCACCTTTATCCTCTCCCCTCAAGGAAGAGGGAATAAGAGAAAAAGTGAGATAGAGAAAGAAGAAAAAAAGGAAGTAAAAAATGAGAGCATTACTTTTATCAGGAGGAGAAGGGACACGATTGAGGCCCTTTACACTTACAACTCCTAAACCACTTTTGTCTGTTGCTAATATACCTGTTATTGCCTATCAGTTTGCCCTTCTTAAAAAATATGGAATTACAGACATTATAGTAGGAATAGGATATAAAACAGACAATTTCAGAAAGGTTGTAGCAGGTATATCAAAAAGTATGGGTATTAAAGCATCACTTTCTATTGAAGATAAACCACTCGGGACAGGTGGAGGACTGAGAAATGCCTATCCTTTTTTCAAGAGAGAAAAAGAACCATTTTTTGTATTTAATGGAGATGTTATAGCGGACTTTAATTTAGAAAAAATGATGTCCTTACATAAAGAAAAAAACGTTTATCTAACCATAGGACTTGTCAGGGTAAACAATCCATCTTCTTATGGGCTTGTGATTACAGATGGGGATATGTCTGTAAAAAGATTTATTGAGAAACCAGGACCAGAAGAGATAATATCAGACACTATTAATGCTGGTGTTTATATATTTTCTCCTGATATATTTAACCAGATAGCAGCAGGAAAGAATGTGTCTCTTGAAAAAGAGGTTTTTCCTTCACTCCTTGAAAAAGGGAAAAAGGTATATACCTGTATCCATTATGGTTACTGGATGGATGTAGGGACTATTGAAAAATATATAAAGGTAAATTTTGACATAATGGAAGGGAAAGTAGGGTTTTTTGATATACATCCACAATATATAGATAGTGGGAAGATTATTCTCGGTAAGAAAAGTGTTATAAGAGAAAGGGTTCAGATAAGAGGGAAGGTTATTATTGGAAATAATTGTATTATAGGGGAAGATAGTTTTTTAGAGGATAGTATTATAATGGATAATACCATTGTCAGTAGAAGATGCAGAGTTAGAAATTCAGTAATAGGGAAAGATGTTCTTGTGGAAAATGACTGTATAATTGAAAATCAGGCAATTGCAGATAAAAGTTTAATATGTTCCTTTACCCGTCCTGTATGATATCACATTGAAGTTAGTGATTTTATACCTGCTGAAATGTCTTATCAGTTCCTCTGCTTTTTTCTGATAGGTCATTTTTTTAATCAGAGCAGTAGGACCTGGTTGGTCTGGTATTATGATAATCCCTTTTTTGTGTCGTTTTGCTATACATTCCAATATTTCATTTTCTTCTTTATCTTTACCGAGTACGATATTACCATCTTCAAAATGTCTTCCAATCCTTAAAAGTTCAATATCAAAAGAGGTAATCTTTTTTCTCGTTTTTAGTACAGGAAGGACTTTCTTACAGAAGTCAGGGTAACATAGGAGACATCCACCTGCAGGGTTAGGGTATGATATATTGAATTTTTCTGCAAGTTCAATCTGTCTTTTTCTCTGTCTGCCCATAATTCCTTCAAGATTTGCTCTGTTAATAATCCCTTTCTTTTCCGCATCAGTAGCAGGTAAAAGTTTTGCACTCAATGGTCTTAAGAGTTTCCCTTTGAGACCTGTCTCTTTTTCTATAAGGAACAGGATATTTCTTCTCTGACTCATAGGTCTTTCTCCGATAACTTCACCTGTAACAATAATATCTGCCTTAATTTTTTTTGCGAGTGCTTTTGCTTTTTTGAGTAGAAATATATGACAGTCAATGCAGGGATTGAGAGCGGTCCCTCTTCCAAATTTCGGTTTTCTCAATATCTTTATATACTCTGTAAGAAGTTTCCCTTTTGAACAATCAATTATATGCAGTTTTATTTCCTGCTCTTTTGCAAACTGAACAACCTCTTCTTCCCTGTGAGCACATCCTTCAAAGGGGAGGATAAAATGAATCGCCTCTACATTATCTTTTCCCAGTTGTTGTTTTATCATCATAAGTGCAAGCCGACTATCAAGCCCACCTGAAAGAAGAATTAGAGTTTTTGCCATAATATACTCCTTTACAGGGATATTTTTGACATTACATTATACAGGTTCTATACTTTTAAAACAAAAAGGAGGTATATGAAAAAAACTAATAAGTTGCAATTTCCGGTAATTATAATTTTTGCATTTGTTGCAATTTTTGTACTTAATTATTTGAATTCCAGAAAGACACCTTCAGAACAGATAGAGAAACTCATATCACAACATCGTGCTGCTATTGTGTTTGTGAAGAGTAATACAGAGAAAGATGTTGAGTTTTTTGATGCCCTAAAAGAGGCGAGACGTGAAATGAAAGGGAAAGGCGGGATTGTTATTGCAGGTCCTGAATTTCTTAAAAATGAAGGAAATCCACCACTTATTATTACTTTTGATGCAGATGGAAATTTTATGGGTGCTCTCTCTTATCCTCTGGACAGGGCAATGTTTAAGGAGATTATCCATTCTATATCTACACATTCTCATTAAATTATAAGTTTTATTGCCGCTATTATGGTAAGTATCTCTACGATAGTATTAAACATTTTTGTGGAAAGTTTTTTAAGTATAAATATCCCTGTTATTGCTCCTAAAATTACACCTGGTAGAATGAACAGATTGAGTTGTAAAGAGTGAGTGTTGATAAGTCCTAATTTTGCACTGAATGGGACTTTAAAAAGATTACCGATGAAGAAATACCATGCTGATGTTCCCACAAACTCCTTTTTATCTAAATTCATAGCCAGAAGGTAAATGACCATTATGGGACCTGCAGCATTTGCCATCATTGTTGTAATACCTGCAATAAGGCCCAGTACAGCAGCAAAATACCACCTCTGAGGAATATCAGGATTATTTTTCTTCCAGAGATAGTTAAGCCCCAGCATAACCAGGATTATAATTCCTATAACAGGTCTTAATTGTTCATCATTTATTTTTTTCATAATGAGAAAGCCAATAAATATTCCTGTAAAAGCAAAAGGAAAAAGACGTAGCAGGTGTTTCCAGACAGCATTTCTTTTATAGTATATGACAGCAAATATATCTCCACATATAAGTACTATCAGGATAATCCCTGTGGCTGCTTTTGCAGGTAGTACAATGGTGGATAGAGAGATAGCAAGCAGTCCAAGTCCAGGGATGCCTGTTTTTGAAACACCTATTAAAAAACCGCTTAAAAAAAGTAATAGGAATTTCAGTAGTGTTAAAGTATATATTTCCATATCAGTTCTGGTAGTAAATTACTTTCCCCTCTCCCTTAGAGCTGTCTCTTAT
>JAOAIL010000019.1 GCA_026414725.1 bacterium | reverse complement strand
AATTACTTTCCCCTCTCCCTTAGAGGGGAGAGGATTAAGGAGAGGGTGAGACCTCTGCTATACTTTTCCCCCTCATCCTGCCCTTCTCCCCCGAGGGGAGAAGGAAATTTAGTCACCCCCTCATATGGGGAGGAAATTATCCCTCTCCCTTAGAGGGGAGAGGATTAAGGTGAGGGTGAGACCTTATTCTCTAAAAAAAGTTACAGGTTCAATATCTGCCATAGTTCTCAACCCTGGTTTTGCTTTTACCACTACAGGAATTGCGTTTATTACTATTGCAGAGGTTGCTATATCACCATTTACTCCACCCTTGATAGTGCTTTCTATATCAGGAGTTCCTTTTATGCTTACCCTGTCATATGGTTCTTCAATGCCTGCTGCTGCAACAAATATCAGTGTTATCAACTCTACACCTTTTGAAAACCCCTTACCTGTCTGTTTGACTCCTAAAACCTTCCCTTTTTCAATAAGTACACCATTTATATTTATCTCTCTATCAGCAACTACTGGTTCTATAATATCCTCGGTTTTTTCTATATTCCATCCCATTCTATGTGCAATCATATGTATTGATTCTGTAAGTCCTACATGGCGGAGTGTTCCTGCTTTTACTTTTTCACTGAATTCTTCTATGGTAAGGCCCACTCCTACTTTCTTCTGAAAAGGAATCCGTCTCTTTGAGGCATCCTGTAACCGCTCCACCTTTATTTTCTCTACATTCTGACACACAGCAGTAAAGATGAGAGGTAAAAGGTCCATTAAGAAACCAGGGTTTACACCTGTGCCTAAAACCGAAACATTATTTTTCTTTGCTGTTTCATCTATCTCTTCTGCTATTTCTGGTTGTGTCAGCCAGGGATAAGAAAGTTCCTCGCAGGTGGAAACGATGTTGATTCCATACTTAAGAATTTCTATTATCTGTGGTTTTGCTTTTTTAAGTGATGAGACAGTTGTAAGTACCACTACATCTATCTTCTTCTTCCCGAGTACATCCTCTGCCTTCTGTATTATTACATTACTATCTCTGATTCCTGTGAAATCAGAAAGTTTTTTCCCAATCTTCTGCGGGTCAATATCTATAGCGGCTATTATATCAAAGCAGTTCCTTTCAGTTATGTATTGAGCAGTTTTTATTCCAATCGGTCCTACTCCATATATTGCTACTTTTATTCTCCTATCCATTTCTACTCCTTTCCTTATTTTTCCTCTTCCTTGAGCGGGGCTATGGTAAAACTTTCCTACACTTTATCCCCCTCATCCTGCCCTTCAATGGGAGGTAGAAGGTACTTTAGGTATCTCTCCCTTTTGGAGGAATTGCATTATCTCTTTTAATTGAATTTAAGATACCCTTCACTTCTCTTTCTTCTTACACATATTTCATACCTGCATTCTGCATGGAGGGTCAGGTATGAAAATCCAATTACTTTATTTTGTTACTGTTAACAGGACGATCGGGTGGTTCCGGATCAATAATGGAAATACTTGCAGGAAGCCATGTCGGTTCATCGTCAATCATAACATAATTCTCAGGAGTCATATTTACAACCTCTTTCTTAGTCAGTTTTTTACTTGTCTTAAAACTTCCCTTATTTCCCATACTAATAGGTTTACCCGGTGGTTGAGGGTCAATAATACTGACCTTACCCACTGTACCGGTCTTAGGATTGAAATCTCTCACTTCAATAGTAGGCAGAATAAATCGGTAGTGTCCGGGACCCAGTTTCTCAACTTTTGTCCCTTTCGGCAAAGTAATCGTATTCTGCTCTGCTCCCGCCATACATATCCATATAAGCCCCATTATATTTAAAATCGCGAACAATCTTATCATCTTCATATTTTTCTCCTTTTACTTCTTTTTTTTTCAGTTAGATTATATCCACTTTACCTTTGGAAAGTCAACAGAAGAAATATCTTAGTATATATCTAATCCTATCTTAACATTCCTAAAAAAGTGCCTATGGAGCAAGCAATACCTGATATGCTACCTACTCTTCAATCTTTTTATAATATACCCAGTTTCCTGTTCCAACCAGTCAATATAATCTTTACTTCCTGAAACAATATCACAGACGAGAATTTCAGGCACATCATAAGAATGCATTTCTTTTATTACCTTCTCAACCTTTTTATAAAGTCCTTTTTTCGTCTTTATAATACAGAGATACTCTTTACTTTTTTCAACCTTCCCTTTCCACCTGTACATACTTAAAACAGGAAATATCTGGACACAGCCAGCAAGTTTATCAACAAGAAGTTTCCTCGCAATCTTTTCAGCATCCTTTCTGGTTCCTGTTGCTGTAAATATCTGTATATATTTCATCAAAACACCCCATCTATATCAACACCACAGAATGGACATTTACTATCCTGTATCTTATTCTCTAAAACAGAAAAACCGTATCTTTTAATTAGCAGTTTCTTACAGGAATAGCAGTAAGTATGCTCTCCTTCATCTCCAGGGATGTTGCCTGTATAAACATATCTAAGCCCCTCCTCAAAACCAATCTCCCTCGCACGAATGATTTTATTATGTGGTGTGGGATAGTGATTACTCATTTTATAATGCGGATAGAACCTGCTTATATGCCATGGGATTGCTACATCAATATCCTTTATTATCTTTGCTATCTCCCTTATCTGCTCTTCTGAATCATTATATTCCGGGATAAGAAGCGTTGTTACCTCCACCCATATCCCGAGCTCCCTCATCAGCCCTATATTTTCTATTACTGGTTTTCTCTTTGCCCCGCATAATTCTTTATAAAACATCTCATCCCCTTTTAAATCAACATTTGCCGCATCAAGATATGGAGCAATCATCTTCAATGCCTCTTTACTCATATATCCATTGGTGACAAAATTATTTCTCAACCCCTTCTCTTTTGCCTTCTTTGCCGTATCAAAAGCAAACTCAAAAAATATCGTTGGTTCTGTATATGTATAAGAAATAGACAGACAATCAGATTCAAGTGCCAGATGGACAATCTCCTCAGGAGATGATTGTCTACCGAGTAATAAAACCTCTCTTCTCTCATCTACCCTTGAAATACTATAATTCTGACAGAACCTGCAGGAGAAATTACAACCTGCAGTAGCAATAGAATATGAAAGAGACCCGGGAAGAAAGTGAAAAAATGGTTTTTTCTCTATAGGGTCTGTATGCTCTGCAATAATATTTCCATATACGAGGGTAAAAAGTTTCCCTCCTCTATTAACCCGCACACCACATCTTCCATACCTGTCTTCGGATATTATACAGAAATGATTACATAGGAGACATTTGACAGTATTATCCTTATTCTTCTCCCAGAATTTTGCTTCTATCTGACTTTCCATAATAAAAGAGAAAATTCACTTCAATCTGAAGGTGAGCACTAATGGACTGTTATTCCTTATAACCTCAACCGTGACAATCTCCGTACCTTCCTTTATTATCTGATTGGCAACAGAAAAACCTTTTGAAATACTATCTATGAAAATCCCATTTACCCTGCGGACAATATCTCCATCACGAAGTCCATATTTATAGGGTAAACTATCTGGAGGCAGGTTATTTACTTCAAAACCATCTATTTTACCAGAATTTAACTTTGGAGTGACATTTACTTTCTTGAAAAGTTCCTTATCATTTTTGATTTCATTAAGTGCTGTTTTAAGTTCCACAAAGACCGGCTCAGTAAATTCAGGCACTGTTGTTTCTGATGGATTAACAATTCGGGCTACCGTACCATCATCATCTTTTTTCAAATTATTTTCTGTGTTTTCGTCAACCTTAACAGAAACTTCAGGTGTAATAGAGAGAAGCATACCATCACCACCCTCCTGTTTAAGAGAGAATTTTTCTTCCTTACCATCGTACAGGAATACAACTGCATTCTCTTCAATCCTTACAACCTGCGCATTCTCAATAACCTCTCCTTCTTTCAAAAAAATCTCTTCGTTTATCTTTTTATCCTTTAATATTACAAAAGAACCACCTTCAGAAAGATAAACAATCCCTAAAAGGTCAATAAGTGAACTCAAAGAAGGAGGTGGTGCTGGCTTAATAATGGGTGTTTTTTCTATAACTGGCTGTGGTTTGGGAGGCGGTTCAGCAAATATATTCTTCTTCAAAATAATAGAATAATCCTGCGCTCCATATACAGAAAATATTATACACCCTATTATCCCACCTACTATTAATTTTCTCATATATAAATTATACCCCTAAACTAATAAAAATAAAATGGGTGCCTGGTTAACCAATTTTTGCAACTTTCTACGCTCTCCAGAAGGACAAATCATTATAAAACAAGCTAAAGATATTTTAACAGAGATTTCTTATTCATCAAATATAACTCAAAATTTAAAAGAAGGAGGTATTAAAAATGAGAAGGACTAAAAAGGAAATCAAAAAATTAAGAATTAAAATAATAAAATTAAGAGAAGAAGGTAAATCTTATGAAGAAATAAGGAGAAGAACTGGGGCAAGTCCTAATACAATTTCAGATATTTTACAAAGATTTACTGGGAAATACTGTGTAAACTGCGGTGAAACAAATTCTAATGTATTACATGAACACCATCCCGATAAAGAAAATAGGCCTGACTATACAATAACTCTCTGTGCAAACTGCCATAATGAAATCCATAGAAGTAAAAAAGCGAAAGCACCTATCAAACACACAGAAACCAATATACAAAAACAGGACAATCAAGTATTCAAAGAGAATAAATCTATACCCGTTATACCACCGGAAGTAATGGAATCCGTAGAAATAAAACAAGTTCAAACCAATCCAACGATTAACCTACAACCAATGGAATGGGAAGAAATCAAAAACACATTTATTATTACAGGAGGAATAGTAAGCATTATAGAAGGACTTTCCAATAATAAAATAAAACTACCGGAAAGAATTTCTCTTTTGGCAACAGGTATATTTCTATTTATAAAAGGGATTAAAGATAATCAACCTTGATTTAATTTATAACTTTATAAACTATGTTTCTTTAAGTTCACTATTTATTTTTATACTATTTATACTATCTTTGATACTATCTTTCATACTCTAAAAAATTCTATTTTTAAAAAACTAGTACCCTGTTAAACCTTTGTTTTTCAATGGCTAGCAGTTATTTTAATTGAAAATGTCTTTAGAAAAAATTTTATTTTGAAAATTGATTATTTTTTTTGTAAAATTTTAAAAGATGAACAATATAAAGAAACATTATTTAGGACACAGAAAGAGACTAAAGGAAAGATTTAATAAAATAGGACCTCAATCCCTCCAAGAATATGAAATAGTTGAGTTATTACTTACCTATGTTTTACCTAAAAGAGATGTAAAACCTATTGCCAAACAACTTCTTGGAAGTTTTAGTTCAATCAAAGGTATTTTTGAAGCATCTGAAGAAGAGTTATATAAAATCCCTTACATAAAAGAAAATTTTACTACCTTATTAAAATTAATAAAAGAAATTAACTCAATCTATAGAAAACAAAAAGCACTGGAAATACCAATTACTCAAACATTAGAAGAAATCGCCTTTTATTGTATAGAAAAATTTGGAAATGGATTAGATGAAGAGTTTCATGTTCTTTACCTTGACAGTAATCTGAAAATTAAAATCGAAAACTCTTTTCCCTTAAAGGAATTTTATTTTTCTGGGACCATTAGTAAAACAGTAGTATATCCAAGAAAAATTATAGAAGAAGGGATAAAACAGAAAGCATATGGTATTATAATAGTCCATAACCACCCTAATGGAATACTTACTCCCTCAGAGTACGATAAAAATTTAACTAAAATCCTTGATATTGCAACAAAATCAGTTGGAATAGTTCTTTTTGACCACCTGATAATTACATCTTCAAACTATTTAAGTTTCAAAAAAGAGAAACTATTATGAACATAATTGAAAAAATAACAAATGTAATTCCTACTTTGAATAGTAGTCAGATAGAAGCAATTACAACGACAGAAGGACCTCTTTTAATAATAGCAGGACCTGGTACTGGAAAAACTCTAACCATTGTAGCAAGGACACTTTACATACTACTGACGAACAAGGCAACTCCGGATGAAATCTTGTTAACTACATTTACCGAAAAGGCATCCTTCGAATTAAGGGACAGATTAAATCAATCGGCTATAAAAATTGGCTATAAAAATAACCTTCATCAACTTAAAGTTGGTACAATCCACAGTATTTGCAATGATTTCATAATGAAATTTTTAAATCACACACCTTTAAAAAAAGGATATGTAGTCCTTGATGAACTAACTCAGATGTTTTTCATTTATGAAAACTTCAAAGAGGTAATTCCAGAAATAAATGGGAAATTTTTGGGTAAATGGCAAAAAAAGTGGGATGCGATAAAGAATATTGTTTTGTATTATAACAAAATAACAGAGGAAATGATTGAACCTGAAAATCTGAAACTCTCCAACAATGACTTTCTTAAACTAATTGCAGAATCTTACCATAGGTATAAGGAGAAATTATTTGAAAAAAATAGAATTGATTTTTCTCATCTACAGAGAATTTTCTTTGATTTACTTCAAAATAAAGATTTATATCCTAAGATAAAACAAAAAATTAAATATGTTATGGTTGATGAGTATCAGGATACAAACTTTATACAAGAAAGAATTCTACTTACACTTGCCCATCCTGAAAATAACATATGTGTGGTAGGAGATGAAGACCAATCATTATACAGATTCAGAGGTGCTACAGTAAGGAATATCCTTGAATTCCACAAAAATTTTAAGGATTGTAAAATCGTAAAACTCACTATTAACTACAGGTCGCATAAAGAAATTATAGATAGATATAACAACTTCATAAATTCGATTGATTGGCAGGGATTCAGATTTAAAAAACAAATACTCCCTAATCCTGAAGAAAGGTTCCCTGATTATCCTGCCGTCTTTTCTATATGGAGTAAAAATAAAAAAGACGAAGCAGAGAGGATTATAAAACTTTTAAAGTTCTTAAAAGAAAATAGAATTATTAAGGACTGGTCAGATGTGGCAATCTTACTTAAAAGTATAAGGTCTGAACATAGTGGTCATTATATAGATGCATTGAGGACTAACAGTATTCCCGTTTTTGCTCCCCGTGCAAAAGTTTTCTTTGAAAATACCGAAATAAAACTGTTACTGGCATGTTACACAATAATTCTTGGATTCCACAAAAACCTGAATGACTATATTCACAGAA
>JAOAIL010000018.1 GCA_026414725.1 bacterium | reverse complement strand
CCCTTAAAGAGCGAAGCGAGGCGTAGGCAGTTCGATTCTGCCCCCCGGCACAACTAATGAAATTCTCTAAATCAAAGTTAAATCTGTATTTTTAGAACTTGAGAATTTGGAAATTTTGAGTTTATCATTATCACCGGAGGTGTTTACAAGGTGCAACAATATTATAACCAGATACTTTCCGACCTGAGGATATTGAACCCCGGCACGAGATACACTATAAACCGCTTCCTGAATAGAGACAAGTATCAGTTTCTAAATTCAATGGTATCCCTTCTTGTAAAAATCAATGAAAGAGAAGAGTATATCCGTTCTCTATCACAGGAAGAGATGCGCCGAATGACAGCAGAGTTTAAAACACGGGCTCAACAGGGTGAAGGGCTGGATAATTTTCTTGTGGATACATTTGCCCTTGTGAGAGAAGCAGCAAGAAGAACACTGAATATGAGGCACTTTGATGTCCAGTTATTAGGAGGCATTGTGCTTCACAGTGGAAAAATTGCAGAGATGATGACAGGAGAAGGAAAGACGCTTGTTGCAACACTCCCTCTTTTTCTGAATGCTCTTGAAGGAAAGGGATGTCATCTTGTAACAGTCAATGACTACCTTGCAAAAAGAGACACACAATGGATGGGTGCTATATACCACTATTTAGGACTCTCCGTTGGTTGTATTATTTCATATAAAGAAACAAAAGACCCTTATACCCTCTCTGCCTTTGTCTTTGACCCTGCATACCTGCCTGCTGATTCAAGATTTTTATATCTCAGGCCTGTACCGAGAAAGGAAGCATATAACTGCGATATAACATATGGGGTGGCGAGTGAATTCGGATTTGACTACCTGCGAGATAACATGGCAATAAGTAAAGAGACACAGGTTCAGAGACCCCTTAACTACGCTATTATAGATGAGGTTGATTCAATACTGATAGATGAAGCACGGACTCCTCTTATCATATCAGGTCCTGCAGAGGAGGCAACCCGTCTCTATTATGATATAGACCGCCTGGTAAGAAAACTAAATAAAGATACGGACTTTACACTGGATGAGGAAGGAGAAACGGTCTCTCTCACAGAGGAAGGGGTACATAAATGTGAAGGACTGCTCGGTATCCAGAACCTTTATGATGGAACCCATACAGAGAAGGTCCACCTTATACACCAGGCACTGCGGGCACATAACTTTTTCAAAAGAGATAAAGAATATGTTGTTAAGGATGGTCAGGTCATTATCGTGGATGAGTTTACAGGACGCCTTATGCCTGGGAGAAGGTGGAGTGATGGTCTGCATCAGGCGATAGAAGCAAAGGAAGGGGTACGGATTGAAAGCGAAAACCAGACACTCGCAACAATCTCCTTCCAGAACTATTTTAAACTTTACAAAAAAATAGCAGGGATGACAGGAACTGCTCTTACAGAGGCAGTTGAGTTCAAAGAGATTTACAACACAGATGTGATAGTCCTTCCTCCTAACAAGAAACTACAAAGGACAGAATATAATGATGAGATATACAAGACAGAAAAAGAAAAATTTGAGAAAATTGTCTCTGAAATAGAGGAATTACATAAAACAGGCAGACCTATCCTGGTTGGCACAATCTCCATAGAAAAGGCAGAAAGGTTAAGCAGGTTGCTTACTCATAAAGGGATACCTCATAAGGTTCTCCACGGTAAAAACCATGAGGCAGAAGCAGCCATTATAGCACAGGCAGGTAAACCAAAAGCGGTTACCATAGCAACCCAGATGGCTGGAAGAGGTGTGGATATTATACTCGGAGGCAACCCTGAAATCCTCGCGAGAGAAGAGACCATCAGGGTAATATGGTCAAGAAAGAGGGTTGAGGGGAAGGAGAAAGAAACAAAAAAAGAGTTTGCAGAGGGGTTAACTGAGATAGAAAAGGCATACAAGACACATCTTGCAGAGATAGAAAGTAAATATAGGCATCTATTAGAGGAGACAAAGACCTCTCTTAATGAAAAGGAACAGGTGTTTTTTGCACTGGATAAAAAAGCGAGGGAGATATTTGAAGATGAGATATTTAACAGAGAAGGAAAGGATATATACCATAGATATAAAACCCGTCTTGATAAACTTAAAGAGGCATACGAAAAAGCAAATGAAGAACTTATATCTACACAGAAACGTCTATCAGGTGATAAACAGGAGGTATATTTAAAAGATATTAAAGAAGCGAGAGGTCGCGCATACAGGGAGTATATATCTCTAAAGACATCTCTGAAAAAGATGATAAATGTTGTGCTTGATGAGGATATTGAAGAGATGAGAAACCATCTTACAGAGATATTAAATACACCTGAATCAGAGACAGAAGAAGGAGCGAAAAATATATTTTCTCTCCTTATAAAATACAGGGATGGCATAAAAAGATTTCTTGAGATACTAAGTAATTGTTTCCCTTCTTATATCTCACCTGAGATGTCTGCTTTCAAAAAAACAGGAAGATATATTGCTCTGCTGAACGAAATAATTGGAAAAAATGAGCGAGAGGATATAAAGGAGATTATAAATGAGTTTAAGTCAAAGGAAGGACAAATATATCCTTCCTATACAGAAGGTAAGAAAGAGATAGAGTATCTTATACTGACAGGGATAATAGGAAATGAGTATACTTCATCAGAGGAAGCATACAGAAAAGCCATTAAGGAGTATGAAAAGATTTATGCCTCTTATGATGAGGAGTTAAAAAAAGCGAGAGAAGAGTATGAAGCCAGAAGGAGCAGATACGAGGAAGAATGGCAGAAGGCAAGGGAAGAGATTGAGAAAACACCCGATGAGTTTAAAGAGATTTATGAAAAATTGCTGGAAGAATATAAAAAGCCATGGCTTGAAGACCACAATAAGGTTGTTTCACTCGGTGGGCTGCATGTCATAGGTAGTGAAAGATATGAAGCAAGAAGGATAGACAACCAGCTTAAAGGAAGGGCAGGCAGACAGGGAGACCCTGGCTCTTCTAAATTTTATCTTTCTTTAGATGACGACCTTTTAAGAATCTTCGGCTCGGAAAGGATGCGGTCTGTTATGGGACACATCCCTGAAGGGGAGTCAATAGCACATCCCCTTATAAATAAAATGATTAACAATGCACAGAAAAAGGTGGAGGCACGTAATTTTGAAATAAGGAAACAGCTTCTGGAGTTTGATAATGTTCTTAATGAACAGAGAAAGGTTATCTATACCCTGAGGCAGGATATACTGGAAGGGAAAAATCTTGATACATATATAGCGGAATTTATTGAGGAAACCATCAAAACAGCCACAGATGAGTATATGGATATAAAAGATAAACCCATCAACTGGGATATAGAGAATTTCAGAATGTTTATAAAAAACACCTTTGATATTGTTGTTGAACTACCTGCTCCAGAAGATATACAATCCCCTGTATTTTGGAGGGAAAAATTTTCAGAAGAACTGATAAACAAGATAACTGCTTTTTACACTGAAAAAAAGAACCAGGCAGGTCCATATATTACAGAGATTCAGAAAATTATTATGCTTCAGGTGATAGATAACAGATGGAAGGCACATCTGCGGGTCATAGATGAAATGAGGGAGGGTATTGGATTAAGAGCTTATGCACAAAGAGACCCTCTACTTGCATATAAACATGAGGGCTATCAGGCATTTCAGGAGATGTTATCTATGATAAAAAGGGAGATTCTCTCTCATCTATGCAGGGTAAAAATTACAGAAACTCCTGTTATACAGAGAAAGGAACCATCTCCTATGAATATCTCTTACACTCATCAAACATTACAGCAGTTTGACACAGCATATAAGGAGACAGATGAAACAGATAGAGCATATGCACCTGTACCAGTAGAGACACAGATACCTCAAACTAAACAGTCCCCATATATAACAGGAAAAAAGGTTGGTAGAAATGAACCCTGCCCCTGTGGTAGCGGGAAGAAATATAAAAAATGCTGTGGAAAAAATGTATAAAACCTGTGTATAAGTAGAGAAAAAGATGAAAAACGATATTGAATTATTGTGGAAAGAGGTATTGGCGAGGGTTGAGGAACAGTTAAATGATACGAGGGCATATGAGATATGGATAAAACCCGTAAAAATCAAAGGACTTAATGAAAAAACATTGCAGTTAGAGATACCGGGGATGACATTTGAAAAGGGTTTTACTCCATATATAGATATCATTAAAGAGGCATTTTATAGTATTACTGGATGGCAACCTGCTATAGAGATACACTATACAGGAGCAGAACAGAGTAAACCATTCTATACTCCACAACAACCTGAGATGCCTTTAAACCCTGACTACACATTTGATAATTTCGTAGTAGGTCCTAAAAACCAGTTAGCACATGCAGCAGCACAAGCAGTAGCCCAGTCCCCTGGTATTGCCTACAACCCTCTTTTTCTTTATGGTGGATTTGGATTGGGTAAAACCCACCTTATGCAGGCAATAGTTCACTTTACACAAGAAAGAGGTGGACAGAATATTCTTTATATGCCTGCGGATGTATACCTTGATGAATTCATCCAGAGCATAAAAAATAAAACTGCCCACCTATTTAAACAGAGATTCAGGAAACTTGATGTCCTGTTGATAGATGACATCCATTTTATTGCAGGAAAAGAAGGAACACAGGAAGAGTTCTTCCACACATTTAACTTTTTATATGACCAGCGGAAACAGATTATACTTTCAAGTGATAGACCCCCTAAGGAGATATCTTTTCTTGAAAAACGACTTGTTTCAAGGTTTGAATGGGGATTACTTGTTGAGATACTACCACCTGACTTTGAAACGAGGGTAGCGATACTGAAAAAGAAATGTGAAATAAAGAAAATTTTATTGGAGGATGATATAATATATTATATTGCTGAGAATGTAAAAGATAATGTAAGGATATTAGAAGGTGTGTTAAATAGAATTTTTGCACTCTCAACCCTATTAAGTAAAGAGATAGATAAAAAAGTAGTTGATGAGATAATAGATGGAGAGTATTATAAGAAGAAAGGGGTTATAACACTTGATAGTATTATGAGTGCTGTATGTGAATATTTTAAAATAAAAGAGGATGATATAATAAAGGATACGAGGGTAAAAAATATACTAATACCGCGACAGATAGCAATGTTTTTAGGAAGAGAGTTAACAGGTAGTTCACTACATTCAGTTGCGATTAAATTTGGAGGAAAAGACCATACAACGGTTTTATACGCATATAAAAAAATAAAGGAATTATATCAGAAGGACCAGTATATAAAAGGAATTATTGATGAGATTAGAAATGGTCTTGAGAGATAATTTTTTACACATTTTTTACAATATATAAGTTATTGAAAAATAAAGAGTTAGATAATTTTTATACAAAAAATTTTCTTACTAACACTACAGGAGGATAAAAAATGGAAATAATTGTGAAAAATAGTATATTAAAAAAGGAATGTGATAAGATTGAAAATGTTTTACCTTTAAAGCCATCTATTACAATAACAGGAGGTATACTTTTTGATGTAAAAGAGATGGGATGTTTTTTAACAGCAACTGATTTAGAAAACACAATACGGTTAAATATTGAGTGTGAAAAGATAAAAAAGGGTAGTGCTGTAATAAACGGTAAAAAATTTATATCACTTATAAAACAACTTCCAGATGATGACATAAAAATAGTAAAGAAGAATAACTCAGTAGATGTAATATGTAGAGAGTCAAAATATACATTTCCTTCAATGGATGAAGAGGAATTTCCAAAACTCCAGAAATTCTCAGGGGATATTACCATACAACTGGACAGTAATACCCTTAAAGATGCAATTGAAAAAGTGAGGTTCTGTATTGACCCTGAAGAACCACGTCCTTATTTTAGAGGAGGACTACTTGATATAAAAGAAAATACTGTTAATATAGTAGGAACCGATACAAAACGGCTTACACTTTTTACAATAAAAACAGACCAGAAATACAGTCGTTCATATAAGTGCCTGCTTCCTTATAAATTAATGGGTATTCTTGCTTCTTTAAGTAATGATAATAAAGAACCGATTGAAATAAGTATAGGGAAGAATCAGATAAGTTTTAATTTTAAATCAACCTATCTACTTTCTCAACTTCTTACTGGTAGTGAAGAATTTCCTGACTATACAAAGGTTATACCCGGAGAAAAACAGTTGAAGACATTTTATATTAACAGAGAAAGTTTTCTATCTGTATTAAGAAGGATAGCACTGTTTACTACAGATAGATATAACAGAGTGAGGTTAAGTATAGGTAAAAATGCGTTAGTCCTTTCAGTTACCAATCCTGATGTTGGAGAGGCGAGTGAGAAAGTAGAGATGGAATATACTGAAGATAAAGAGCAAAACCTTGCTTTCCCTCCGAACTACCTTATAGAATTTATGAATAAGTTGGAGGATAAAAAAATTGTGTTCGGATTTAGTAATGAAAAAAGCCCTGTACTGTTAAGAGGGGAAGAGACAGAAGGATATTTCTATGTTGCAATGCCTCTTAAACTTGACTGATATGGAAAGGATAGGAGATATTATTAAAAAGGTTCTAAGTAAGAAGGGACAGATAGAAAAGGTGAGAGAGATAGATGATATTGAAGCGGTATGGTGTAAAGCAGTAGAGTCAGGTATAGGAGAGCATAGTTATGTGGTAAGTGTTAAAGGTAAAACTATCACTGTAAGAGTGGATAGTAAGTGCTATCTTACAGAGATCAAAAGACAGGAAAAAGAGATTCTATCTCAGTTAGCAAGATATGGATGGAAGGGATTAACAAAGATAGATTGTAGGATAGGATAATATAGATAAAAAAGGGGGGAATATGTTTGAGGGGTCTATTGTAGCAATTGTTACACCAATAAAGAATGGAGAGGTGGACTATAAGGCGTTTGAGGGGTTAATAGATTTCCAGTTAGCAAATAACACCTCTGGTATTGTGGTCTGTGGATGTACAGGAGAACCTGCTACTCTTACAATGGAAGAACATAAAGAACTTATCAAATATACTGTGGATATTGTTAATAAGAGATGTCCGGTGATTGCAGGTACAGGGTCAAACAACACGAGAGAGGCAATTGAACTTACAGAAGAAGCGGAAAAGGCAGGTGCAGATGGTGCGCTGATAATCACTCCCTATTATAACAAACCGATGCCTGCTGGTTTATATCAGCATTATAAAAAGATAGCAGAAAGTGTTTCTATTCCAATTATTATATACAATGTTCCTTCAAGAACAGGTATTTCAATTCTACCTGAAACAGTAGCAGAACTTTCACAGGTAAAAAATATTGTAGGTATTAAAGAGGCAAGTGGTAGTTTAGACCAGGTAAGCAAAATTATCTCTCTATGTCCGGATGACTTTATTGTCCTTTCTGGAGATGATTCCTTAACGCTTCCTATTATGGCAGTGGGTGGCAAAGGGGTAATATCTGTTGCTGCCAATATAGTTCCATTACAGGTATCAGAGATGGTAACAGCATCATTAAAGGGGGACTGGGCTAAAGCACAGAAAATCCATATAGAACTTTTACCCATATTTAAGGTTCTTTTTATTGAGACAAACCCTATACCAGTAAAAGCAGCATTAGGCCTGATGGGTATGATAACTCCTGAATGGCGGCTACCTCTTACTCCTCCATCAAAAGAAAGTTTAGAAAAGATAAAAAATACTTTAGTAAAGGCAAAGGTACTTAAATGATATTCAAAAGGAAAAGGTACGTAAGTATTGAGCCAAAGGAAAAGGTAGAGATAAAGAAAGACCTGTGGTTCAAGTGCGAGAAGTGTGGTAAATTGCTTTATAAGAAGAAATGGGAAGAGAATCTGAAGGTCTGTCCACACTGTGATACCTATGGAAGATTATCTGCCTATGAAAGGATTACATTACTCACAGACAACAACTCATTTAAAGAAATGTGGCAGGATATGATATCAGAAGACCCGTTAAATTTTACAGGGGTGAAGGGGTATAAAGACAAATTAAAAGAAGAGATGGTAAAGACAGGGCTTAAAGAAGCAATAGTTACAGGAGAGTGTAAGATAGGTGGAGTTCCTTCTGTAATAGCAGTGATTGATGCAAACTTCATTATGGGCAGTATGGGGTCTGTGGTGGGTGAAAAGTTTACCCGTGCTGCTGAATACTCCTTAGAGAAAAAATATCCATTTGTTTGTGTTTCAGGAGGAGGTGGTGGTGCGAGGATGTATGAGGGAGTAATTTCTCTTATGCAGATGGCAAAGACATCTGCTGTCTGCGGACAACTTAAAAAGGCAGGACTTCTGTATATTTCTGTCCTTACAGACCCTACAATGGGTGGTATTGCAGCAAGTTTTGCTTTCCTCGGTGATATTATTATAGCAGAACCAGGGGCACTGATTGGTTTTGCAGGTCCCCGCGTGATAGAGCAGACCATAAGGCAGAAACTTCCACCAGGATTTCAAAGAACAGAATTTCTTTTTCAACACGGTATGATAGATATTATATCAAAGAGAGCAGAACTGAAAGAAAATATCAGTAAAATTCTCCGTATCCTTTACACATGAAGACCCTGCCTGAAATAGAATTCTTAAATACCCTCACTGACTTTGGGATAAAGTTAGGACTGGATAAAACCAGATACCTCCTTAAAAAATTTGGAAGTCCTCATAAGATATACCCTTCTATACTTATCGCAGGAACCAATGGGAAGGGTTCTGTAGCAAGGACACTTGCCAATATACTTACAACCGCTGGGTATAAAACAGGGCTTTATACGAGTCCGCATTTAGTATATCTGGGAGAGAGAATAAAGATAGATGGAATAGATATAAAAGAAGAGGAACTGTTAGAAAAAATCAGGCAACTACAGAGAATACTTACAGACCAGCCATATCATTTGTACCCGACATACTTTGAAGCACTTACATCTCTTGCTTTTTCCTACTTTGCTGATAAGAAGATAGATATTCTGGTATGTGAGGTAGGTATGGGCGGGAGGTTTGATGCAACCAATGTCCTTCCTTCTTTTTTAGAGATAATTACAAGGATAGGGCTTGACCATATGCAGTATTTAGGAAATACATATGAGGAGATTGCAAATGAGAAGGCAGGGATTATAAAAGAAGCCACATATGTGGTATCTGCAAGGCAGAAAAGACCTGCTGAGGAAGTTATTGTAAGAAAGGCGAGAGAGAAAAATACAAAATTGTACTATGAAGGAAAAGATTTTTATGCCAGAAGGGTTTTGGTTTCTACTGAGCACCAGATATTTAACTTCTATGGAGAGAGGGTGTATAAAGGAATAAAGACACCTTTACAGGGAAGGCATCAGATAAGCAATATGGCAGTTGTAGTACAGTCAGCGATAATACTGAAAAAAATGGGGTTTAACATACCTGATGAAGCAATATATAAAGGAATAGAAACAACCTTCTGGCCCTGCAGATTCCAGATTGTAAGAAAAGACCCTTATATTATTATAGATGGTGCACATAATCCTGACGGGATAAAATCGCTCCTTAATACGCTTTCAGACCTCTTCCCTCATAAAAAATTTTCTTTTTTAATAGGTATTTTAAAAGACAAGGACTGGCAGAAGATGTTAGCAAGGATTACAAAAAGTAAAAATATAGAGAACATTGTGTTTACAAGACCTGATAATGAAAGGGCTATAGAGCCCCATATACTTGCCAGGTTTATTTTAAAAAAGAATACAGGGATTAAGATAGATATTATAGAAGTTCCCCGAGAAGCAGTAAAATATATTACAAAAAGTAAAGGGAACTGGTGTATATGTGGTTCTCTTTACTTATGCGGGGATATTATAGGGGATATTATAAAAGAGAAAAGATAGATAAGATACTTTACGAAGTGTTTGGAAGTTGCAAGAATTTTAAAAGTTATTTGACGGAAAAGAAGGTAAGAGATTATAATTTTAATAATGGGGATACTGATAAAAAATGGATACCTGATAGACCCTTCCACAAAAAGGGAGGGGGTTTTTGATATCCTGATAGAAAAGGATAAGGTATCCCGTATTGCAAAAAGGATTGATACAAAGAGGGTAGAGGTAATAGATGCAAAAGGAATGCAGGTGTTCCCAGGCCTTATAGATATCCATTGCCACTTAAGGGAGCCAGGCGGAGAAGATAAGGAGACCATATATACAGGAAGTTTGTCTGCTGTGTCAGGTGGATTTACCACAATATGCTGTATGCCCAATACCAGTCCTTCTCTGGACAATAAGGTTGCTATAAGGTTTGTTATAGACAGGGCAAGAGAATCTCTCTGCGATGTCTTACCGATAGGAGCCATTACCAAAGGTAGGGAAGGCAAGGAACTTGCACCTTATGGTGAGATGGTAGAGGAAGGAGCGGTTGCCTTTTCAGATGATGGGGACTGTGTAATGGACTCTCTCGTTATGCGACGTGCACTTGAATATACAAAACTTTATAGAAAGCCCATTATATCCCATTCAGAAGATAAGAACCTTTCAAGGAACGGTGTGATGAATGAAGGAGTTATTTCTACAAAAATGGGATTAAGAGGTATACCAGCAGAAGCAGAGACAATAATGATAAATAGAGATATTTCTCTCGCAAAAATGACAGGTGGATATCTCCATCTTGCACATCTTTCTGTATCTGATTCAGTGGAGATGGTAAGAGAAGCCAAAAGGCATATGGATAACCTTACTTCAGAAGTAGCAATCCACCACCTGTTTTTAACAGAAGAGGATGTAAAGGGATATAATACAAATATGAAGGTAAACCCGCCTCTGAGGACTACAAAAGATATATCCGCACTGATTAAAGGACTGAAAGACGGAACAATTGATTGTATAGTTACAGACCATGCGCCACATACAGAAGAAGAAAAAGGGACTGGTTTTGAAAATGCTCCCTTCGGTATGATTGGTTTTGAAACAGCGCTGTCTCTTTCAATGGAACTTCAGGATAAAGGAGTGTCCTTAATGAAGATAATCTCTTTGTTTACTACAGGTCCTGCGAGGATTTTAGGTGTTGATAAGGGATGCCTTTCTGAAAGTAAATATGCAGATATTGTAATTTTTGACCCTGAAGAAGAATGGATATACAGGAAAGAGGATATAAAGTCAAAAAGCAAAAACTCACCTTTTATAGGAAGAAAAATGAAAGGAAGAGTTATAAAAACGATATATAAAGGCAGGGTAGTGTTTTCCAGAGAGAGATAACAATGGTAATAGAAAAAGTTAAAGAGATAAAGGAAGCAGAAGATAAGGCAGAAGAGATTTTAAAAGAAGCAGAGAGAAAGGCACTGACTATCAGAAATTCATTATCTGCGCAATTGGAAAGGTTAAGGCAGGAAAAGGAAAAATTTTTAGAAGCAGAGATAAAGAAATATAGAAGTATCTCTGAATCAGCGACCACAAAGAAAATTGCTGAGTTAGAAGAAGAATACAGAAGAAAGAGAGAAGAGAAAAGCAGACAATATCAGAAGAATATAATTTTTGTTGCTGACTCTATATGGAGTGAGATAAAAAAGGATATTATGCTGTGACAACGCGATCCCTGCCTAATTCTTTTGCTTTATAAAGTGCAGTATCCGCTTTCTTCACCAATTCTTCTCCTGTCTCTGCATCTTCCGGGTAAGAGGCAATTCCCATACTTATTGTAAGGTCTCCATTTGGTTGACGCTCTTCATTTTTAAATCGGAAGTCCTTTATCTTCTTCCTTATGTATTCACAGAGCCCCACAGCATTTTCTTTTTTTGTATCAGGAAGAACGAGTATAAACTCCTCACCCCCATACCGTGCTACAATATCTGAACCTTTAATGGATAGTTTAATGAGTTCTGCTATCTTTTTCAATGCATAATCTCCAGCAGGATGTCCATTGAGGTCGTTATAGTATTTGAAATAGTCAATATCAATCATACAGACAGAAAGAATCTTCTTTTTATCTCGCGCTTCACTAAATATTGTTTCAAAAATGTTTTCAAAGTATCTTCTGTTATAAAGACTTGTAAGGACATCTGTGATGGCAAGAAGTTTTGTCTTTTCAAAAAGTTCAGCGTTTTCAACAAGCAGGGATGTAGGGGCAGATACCATCCTGAGCAGTTCAAGGTCTTGCAGTGTAAAAGCCCTGTTTTCAAAAGAAAAGACCCCTATCATTCCTGTAATCTTTCTTTTATGATGGAATGAAGAAATGATGAAAGAAGTTATGCCCTGTTTTGTAAGGTTTTGATATTCAGGAAAAGAAGATGTATTGTTGACAAGCAGAGGCCTCGGTTTAAGCACTACACCACCTAACATTTCGTCAGGTATTGATATGTCTCTTCCAAGAACACATTTTTTGAATGCCTCTCCCATAAGTTGCAGGGCAACGGTTTCTCTTTGAAAAATGTTCTTTACTGATTCAGCGATTTTTTCCAGAGTGTCATCAAGAGATATCTCCTCTCCAAATGTCTCTATTATATCTGTAAGAGTTGTTAGAAGTACAGATTCGTTTTTCATATCCATAACATGTAAATTTAACTTTTCATTTTCTCGCCTTAGTAGATGGATTTGGTTATTGGTCTGCATGGAGTATAACAATTCAACAACAATAAACACAGAGATTAATACTGTAAGAGAAACAAAATAAAAAAGGGGAGAAAAGAGTTTATCTAAGAATAGTAAAACATTCAGGATGAAGATATAAAGAACAACCGTCAGAAATATACAATTTCTTATCAAGACCATTAAACTACACCTGTGAGGCCTCCTTTATTTTTTGTACAAGATCAGAGAACACAGATGGATTATGAAATGCTATATCAGCGAGAGATTTTCTATTAAGATTTATATCGGCTTTTTTAAGTCCTGCAATAAATCTGCTGTAAGATATACCATTGTTTTTACAGGCAGCAGAAATCCTTGCAATCCAAAGCGCCCTGAAGTTTCTTTTTTTGGTACGTCTATCTCTATAGGCATATGTAAGTCCTTTTTCTGAAAATTCTCTCGCTCTTCTGTAAAGTTTAGAACGTCCCTGTCTGTAACCTTTGGCTCTTTTAAGGACTTTCTTTCTTCTCTGTCTTGATGCAGGTGCGTTTGTTGCTCGTGGCATGGTCTTTCTCCTTATCTATATGGTAATAACCTTTTAACTGTCTTTATATCCCCTCTGTTTGTTAATTCAGAATGTCTCTTTAGCCGTCTTTTCCTCTTAGAACTTTTTTTGGAGAGCAGATGACTTCCCCCTGCCCCATAATGCATTACCTTGCCTGTCCCTGTAATTTTGAACCTTTTTGCTACTGACTTTTTGGTTTTTAGTTTTGGCATTTTACATCCCCTTTTAAAATCGGTATAAGTGTCACACTTAATCTTGGTCCTTCTAATTTAGGAGGTCTCTCTACCTTTCCTGTAGCAGATAGTTCCTTTGTCAACCGTTCTAATAGTTGATAGCCCCTTTCTTTATGCATTATTTCTCTACCTTTATAAAATATAGTTACCTTTACCCTGTGACCTTCTTTTAAAAACTCCTCTACATGTTGCTTTTTAAACTTATAGTCATGCTCACTGGTTTCAGGTGTAAACCGTATCTCTTTTGTCTGTATAATTCTCTGTCGTTTCTTTATTTCTTTTTCTTTTTTCTTTTGTTCATAAAGGAACTTATTTAAGTCCATTATCCTGCATACCGGAGGTGATGCAGTGGGTACAATTTCAACAAGGTCCAATTCTCTTTCTCTCGCTTTCTGGAGAGCGGTTTTTCTATCAACAATCCCTAACTGCTGCCCATCACTGTCTATCAGACGAACCTGAGGTGCATGTATTTGAAAGTTAAACCGGAACTTTTTTCTGTTATCTTGTTCCCTTCTTACATTCTGATGTATAATACATCCTCCTTTCTTTACTATATTATACAAAAAATTTTTTTGCCTGTCTACAAATCAACTTCTTTCAAATTCTTAATAACTTCATCCAGGGCAAATGTTCCCAGCATCCCTTTCCCATGTTTTCTCAATGCTAATGTTTCTTCTTTCTCTTCCTTATCACCGATGATAGCCATATAAGGAACCTTTTCTTCTTCTGCATCCCGAATCTTTTTATTTATCTTCTCATTTCTTCTATCAATCTGTGTTCTGAAATGTGATTGTAAGGCAGTAACTACCCTTTCTGCAAAAGGTATATGCCTCTCACTTATAGGCAGAACTCTTATCTGTTCTGGTGCCAGCCAGAATGGAAAACTTCCTTTATAGTGTTCAATCAAGACACCAAAGAACCTTTCAATGGAACCCAGTATCGCACGGTGTATAAGTATAGGTGTTTTGAAAGAACCGTCTTTATCCGTATATTTCAATTCAAATCTTTCAGGAATATTAAAGTCCACCTGTATGGTTGAACACTGCCACTCTCTATTAAGGCAGTCCTTGATTTTTATATCAATTTTAGGTCCATAGAAAACACCCTCTCCCGGGTCTATCTCATAAAGCATACCTTTTTTCTTCAGAGCATTTTCAAGAGCAACAGTCGCTTTTTCCCATCCCTCAGGGGTACCCACATATTTTTCAGGTTTTGTTGAAAGAAAAATTCTGTATTCTGTAAAACCAAACTTTCCTAAAAAGAAGGATACAAGTTCCAGAACTTTTATTACCTCTTCCTCCAGTTGCTCTTCTGTGCAGAAGATATGGGCATCGTCCTGTGTAAAGCCCCTTACCCTTAAAAGCCCGTGCAGTACTCCCTGTTTCTCGTATCTGTAGACCGTTCCTAACTCAGCCCATCTTAAAGGGAAATCACGATAACTTCTCAGTTTTGTATTGTATATAATGATGTGGAACGGACAGTTCATCGGTTTTAGTTGGAATATCCTGTTATCCATATCCATAGGTGCAAACATATATTCTCTGTAAAAACCGGTATGTCCTGAACGTTCCCACAGTGAGATGTCTGCAATATGAGGGGTATATACAATATCATATCCGTTTTTAAGATGTACATCCTTCCAGAAGTCCTCAATAATTTTTCTTATCAGAGCACCCTTAGGATGCCAGAATATAAGCCCGGAACCATAGTCAGGATGTAAACTGAAAAGGTCAAGTTTTGGACCTAATATTCTGTGGTCTCTTTCCTTTGCCTCTTCTATCAATTTGAGATACTGAATGAGTTCTTCTTCTGTTGGAAAGGATATCCCATATATCCTCTGCATGCTTTCCCTTTTTTCATCACCCCGCCAGTAAGATGCAGAAGTAGTTAAAATTTTAAAGTGCTTGATCTCTCCTGTTGATGAGACATGAGGTCCTTCGCACAGGTCTATAAAACTACCCTGTTTATAAAATGTAACTGGGTCTTCTGGTATCCCTTCAAGAATCTCTAATTTGAATGGCTCATCCTTAAGAATTTTTTTTGCCTCTTCCTTGCTTAAAGAGACCTTTTCCATAGGTAAGTTCTGTTTTATAATCTCTTCCATTTTTTTGCTTATCTTTTCTATATCAGCAGGTGTAAATGGCTCTTCTCTGTAAAAGTCATAATAAAAACCATTTTCTATAGCAGGACCTGTCCCTAATTTTACATCATGGAAGAGTTGTTTGACAGCGTGTGCGAGGATATGGGAAGAAGTATGCCAGTATCTTTTTTGTTGTTCTCTATCCATAATAGTTATCTATACTGTATTGTAATTCCTCTGCTGCAGATTGTAAGCGGGGCCGACGGGATTCGAACCCGCGACCTCCAGATCGACAGTCTGGCATTCTAGACCGCTGAACTACGGCCCCTTCTTTCTGTATACAACGTTTATAATAAACGAATAATTATATCTTTATTTGCCTTCAGTGTCAAAAGTCGTATAGGGTTTCACAACCTGTTTATTTCTATCAAGATAGATAAAGTGATTGTCATAAAACCATACCTGTACATCTGCTGTTTCAAGGGAGTACTTACCATAAGGGTTTATAGATTTATTTTCAATGGATGATGAGAGTGTAGTGGTCTCTTTCTGCTGTTGTATTACTTCCCTGTGTACACAGCAACCAGAAAGGATGAAACATACCAGAAAGATAACAAATAAGATATATCTCATATAAAACCTCCTTTATTATATAGTAATTAAGAAAATTTATAATGTCAAAACACCTTACTGATGGGGTTTAAAATCATTTTCTTCTCCCTTACATCCCCTCTCTCTTGCGGGGAGAGGTGCTGTTAAGTTTCCCCTCCCTCAGAGGGGAGGGGATTAAGGGGAGGGAGAAACCTTTTCTATACTCTCCACCCCCACCTGCTTCCTCCCCCCTCGTATGGGTAGGATTTCTCTTATTCCTTTTCCCTTGATGATAGGTATCTTTACATTTTTTTATTAATGTATATCTCAATTCTACAAGTAGTTCTAAATTTATACCTGCCTGATGTAAAGACATATAAAATTATTGACCGGTAGTTTTTTTCACATTAGAATAATACATATGATACGGCTTATAAAAAACATTGTTTTTCTATGTTTCATTTTTTTTGTAGGTTATATATTCGGGATAAAAGAGGTACGTTTTGTTGAGATAATATCCTCTTCAATGGAGCCCACCCTGCACCCCGGGGATAGAGTAATTGTTGTAAAAAAAGATGTTTTGAGAAGATATGACATAGTAATAATAGAAGCGCCCAAAGGGGAACAAGAGATACTTACAAAGAGGATTGTAGGTCTTCCTTCTGAAACAATAGAGGTTAAGGAAGGGTATGTGTATATTAACGGTAAAAAACTTAAGGAGCCATATATAAAAGAAAAACCAGAATATGAACTTTTAAAAGAAAAGATACCGGAAGACAAATATTTTTTACTTGGAGACAACAGAAATGAAAGTGAGGATAGCAGTGTATGGGGTCCTGTGGATAGCACATTTATTAAAGGCAGGGTTGTTTGCAAATACTGGCCTTTGAAAGAAATAACTCTCCTTATAAAGCCATTTTCCTTAAAATGAGAAAAAGCGGACTTTCATTCTAATAAGCCCGCTTTTCTCTTTATTTTTACTTAACAGCTTTCTTTAATTCACTACCTGCTTTGAAGACAGGAACTTTCTTTGCAGGAATCTTTATCTCCTTCCCTGTTCTCGGGTTCCTGCCTGTTCTTGCTTTCCTCTTGGCAACCTTAAATGTTCCAAATCCTACCAGTGTTACAACATCACCTTTCTTCAGGGATGCTTTAATACCATCCAGTACAGCATCCACTGCTGCAGCCGCTTCTTTTTTAGAACAAACAACCTTTGCTACTGCATCAACCAGTTGTGCTTTGTTCATATTTTTCACCTCCTCTCATTAAATTTTTTTATATAATACAAGGGATACATAAACTTGTCAAGTGGAATTTTACATATAGCAAGGGTTTTCGTGTTTTGTGTCGTTGAAATATCTTATTTTGCAAGGGTTCCTCTTCCTTTCTATTTTTTATTTTGCCATTTCCACTTCTCTTTTTTCTCTTATAACAGTTACCTTTACCTGTCCTATATATTGCATTGTAGATTCAATTTTTTTAGCAATGTCTCTCGCAAGTTCCTTTGCTTTCTCATCGGATACTTTATCTGGTTTTACGATTACCCGTATCTCTCTTCCTGCTGATATTGCAAAGGCAGTATCAACACCTTCAAAGGAAGATGCAATTTTTTCCAGGTCGTCAATCCTCCTTATATATTTTTCCAGAGAATCTCTTCTTGCACCCGGTCTGGTTGCAGATATAGCATCGGATATCTGGGCAAGAAGTGTATAAGGGTTATTTACTTCTACATCTTTATGGTGACTGGCAGCAGCGTCTACGATGACATCGCTTTCTCCATATTTTTTAAGAAGTTCTGCCCCTATCTCAGGATGCCCCCCTTCCACTTCCTGGTCAACAGCCTTTCCTATATCATGGAATAAAGATGCTCGTTTTGCTGTCTTTACATCAAGTCCCATCTCTGCTGCAATCATCCCTGCAAGAAAAGCACTCTCCTTTGCATGCTGTAAGGCATTCTGTCCATAACTGGTTCTGTATTTCAGTCGTCCGAGAAGTTTTATAATTTCCGGATGGACATTTTCAATCCCTACCTCAAATATGGTTGCCTTCCCATCCTCTACTATCTCTTCATCCACTTTCTTTTTCACCTTTTCAACCACCTCTTCAATCCTGCCAGGATGGATTCTTCCATCTGATATGAGTCGTTCAAGTGTCTGCCTCGCTATCTCTCTTCTGTAGGCATTGAAGGAGGAAAGGGTAACTGCTTCAGGGGTATCATCCACTATTAGGTCTACCCCGGTCGCCATCTCAAACGCACGGATATTTCTACCTTCTCTTCCGATAATACGTCCTTTTATCTCATCATTTGGTAAACTTACAACAGAGACAACACTTTCAGATGCTTCTTCTGGTGCAAGGCGCTGCATAGATGTGAGGATAATCTCTCTCGCCCTTTCTTCTGCTGTGTTTCTCGCTTCTTCTTCAAGTTTCCTTATCAGGTTCTGTACATCTTTTTTTGCATCCTCTTCCATAACCTTCAGAAGTTGATTCTTTGCTTCTTCAGGAGACATACCGGATATACGGGCAAGGTTATTTCTCACGTCCTCAATTAGAGAGTTCAATTCTTCTTCTCTGTTTTTAAGAACTGTTATCTTCTCTTCTAATTCCCTCTCTTTCAGAGAGATGTCCGCCTCTTTTTTATCAAGAATTTCAAGTTTTCTTTCAAGGTTTATCTCCCTCTGCTGTAACCGTTTCTCCTGGAATTGAAGTTCTTTTCGTTTGTTCCGTGTCTCTCTTTCAAATTCTGTTTTGAGGCGGTAGATAAGTTCTTTTGCTTCAATATCAATCTCACGTTTCTTATTTAATGCAATATTTTCTGCTTCCTGAATTATCTCTCTTGCCCTTCTCTCCGCTGCCTTTAAGGTTCTCTCTGCAACAAATTTCCTCCACAGATAGCCAATCAACAGAGATATACCTCCCCACAGAATAAACCATGGGAGAACCAATTTTACTATATTAATCTCTTTAATGGTAATCACCTCCCTCCTAAAATGATAGAGACAAGAGGTCTCTATCCATACAGAGAGGGGATTATCCGGCAGGACATTCTGTAAGGTGAGAAAGATACTTTAACAAAGTATTATTATGTTTTGATGTCTTTATTTCTGTATTGAGATATATCTTCATTGTTTTATTTCTCTTTTTATATCCTTACAAGTTTTACTGAATGAATAGCCGGAAACCCCTCTATCTTTTTTAATACCTCTATATCTATCCCCTGGTCAAGATTTAAGACAGTTATCGCTCTGCCTCCTTTTTTATCCCTTCCCAGGGTCATAGAGGCGATATTAACACCCTCTTTTCCTAAAATTGTTCCTATATGTCCCATTATACCTGGCTTGTCTTCATTATAACATACGAGAAGGTAGCCCTCAGGAGATGCATCAACAGAGAAGCCATCAATTTTTACAATTCTTTCCTCACCCTTTTTTATAATTGTTCCAGATGCGGATACCTCGCAACTATTTTTAACAGAGACCGTTATAAGATTTGTAAACTCTCCACCACTTGTTTCCCTGTCTTCAATAAGTTCTATACCTTTCTCTTTAAGTATAAGAGAAGCATTGACAGGGTTTACTTTCTCTTCATCCTGCAAAAGCCCTATGATGATATTTGCCCGCAGGAGAGAAAGGTCATAGTTTATTATATCTCCGGAATATGTTATATGAACCTGTTTTATATTATTCCCTGCCATCTGTTTTAAGAAGATGCCGAGTTTCTGTCCGAGGGAAAGATACCCTTTGAGTTTCTCCATAGATGCCCTGTCCAGAGAAGGTAGATTTACAGCATTACGTACCTCTTGAGTTGTGAAAGCCATTACTATCTGAGATGCAAGTTGCTGTGCAACATTTACCTGTGCTTCCTTTGTAGATGCACCGAGGTGAGGAGTTACTATAACCTGGTCTAATTTTAAAAGTGGATTGTCAGGGTCAGGTGGTTCCTTTTCAAATACATCTATCGCAGCCCCTTTAACCTTACCTTTCTGAATATATCTGGCTAATGCTTCCTCATCAATAATACCACCTCTTGAACAGTTTATAATACATACGCCATCCTTCATCATCTCAAACTCTTTTTCTCCAATAAGATGATATGTTGAATCATTAAGTGGAATGTGGAGTGTAATAAAGTCCGACTGTTTAAGAAGGCCTGGTAGATTTACTATAGTTATACCTGTTTCCTCCACAACGTCCTTTTCAACATAAGGGTCATATCCTATTATCTTCATTCCTAAACTACTGGCTATCCGTGCCACACATCTTCCAATTCTTCCAAGTCCTATAATCCCTAATGTTTTATTGTAGAGTTCAGCGCCCATAAACTTTTTCTTTTCCCACTGCCCGCTTTTAAGCGACTGGTTTGCAGCAGGGATATTCCTTACAAGGGCAAGCATCATTCCTATGGTATGTTCGGCAACTGATAGGGTATTGCCTTCAGGAGCATTCATTACAATAATGCCTGCGTGTGTTGCTGCTTCTATATCAATGTTGTCCAGCCCCACTCCTGCACGTCCTATAATTTTAAGATTTTTCCCCTTCTGTATTACCTGATGGGGTATCTTTGTAGCACTTCTCACAATCACAGCATCAAATTCCTCTATAATCTCACATAGTTGTTCAGGGGAAAGTTTCCCTGTTTCCTTAACATCAAAACCGGCATTTTTTAATATATCAACCCCTTCCTTCTCAAAGGAATCAGTAATAAGTATCTTTACCTTTTTCTCCATTGTTCCGCCTTTTTAATGATGCTGAAACAATTGTAAGATAATTTTATTTATAAGTCAAATTAAGTCCTCATTTCTAATCATTTTCCTTACACACCAATCCCCTCTTTATTTTTGTCTGTCAAAAGAAAAGAGGGTATAATAAAAAAGAAAAATCCTCATTAGCACTTTCCCCCCTTAGGGGAACTAATAATAAAGGGAATAAGAATAGATGAAAGAAAGCCGGATTGAATATGTAAGAAAAAGAGATGGTCGGCTTGTTCCTTTCAATAAACAGAAGATAGCAGATGCAATTTTTAAGGCAGCACAGAGCGTTGGTGGACAGGATAGATACCTTGCCGAAGACCTCGCCGAGGTTGTACAACTATATCTTGAAAAAGAATATAAAGGAGATACCCCTTCTGTTGAAGAGATACAGGATATTGTGGAAAGGATATTGATAAAGACAGGGCATGCAAGGACAGCCAAAGCATACATTCTTTATCGCCAGAAAAGGGCAAGGGCAAGACAGATAAGAGAGGGATTACGTCCTTTATCACTTGCAGAAAAAGAGGTTCTTGAAAGGGAGTTAGACCTGTCTGTAAGGAGAAGTGATGATAGGATAGGAATATGGAACAGGTCCACCATTGTTGATGTACTTGTAAGAGAAACAGGAATTTCAAGAAATATAGCAGAACTCATAGTAGCAGAGGTTGAAGAGGATGTTATTGCATCAAAGGTAAAGGTTCTGACTTCTTCAATGATAAGAGAACTGGTTAATGCAAAACTTATCCTTTATGGATTTGAAGAAGAACGGCAGAAACATTCAAGGATAGGACTTCCTCTTTATGACATCTCCTCTATCTTTAAGAGTTTTGAGGGACATCCAGATGCTCTTTCATCTTTTTTAGGCAGGAGAATAAAGAGGGAATTTGCAATGAATGCTATAATACCTCAGGTACTCGTGGAAAGATACCTGAAAGGAGAAATTTCCATTGCAAATATAGAAGGAATAGATAAAATTTTAACGGCATATATACCTGTACAGAATGTTGAAGAGATAGAGAATTATTATAAAAGTATTTCTCCTCTGATAGAAGGTAATGTTGTTTTCTTCCTTCCCGATAATATAACAACCTTTAGTTGTAATGGACAGCAGTTTCTTTTAGAATTTCCTTACAGGGTGATAAAAGAAAAACAGATTGATAGAAAAGGTTCTGTTATAAGAATAGAAGATAAAGATACCTTTGAGTTATTGATGAGAGAAGCAGACAGTACCCCTCCAGTTGGTATTTATAAAGGGCTACAGGGTCCTCTGTTTGTACTGAACCATATCTCTCTTAACCTCCCTGTTATTACTGCATATGCTGAACAGGAAGGAGTTCCTCTGAAAGAAAGGGTGTTAGCGATATTGGATAAACTGGTTGATATGACTTTCTCTCAGAGAGAATTGATAGAAAATATCCCGTATATTAAAGACACTCTTCTATCTTTTACAGGATATAATACCACTATGGAAGTGGAATGTGAAGGGTGGCAGGAAATAAGCGAGTGTGATATTGTTTCAGAAGTCCTTTCCCATTCCCTGTCTTTTTTCACAAACAGTCCATCAGAAGGACTTAAAAGATATTTTGAAGAAGGGATAATTGCGAGGGTTTTTAATGGTTAAGATGGCTCTTTTCGGATATTCTGGTAGTGGAAAAACAACCCTTTTCCGTCATCTGACGGGAAAGACAGAGGAGATATACGACCCGTTTAAGCCCTGTGTGGGTGTGGGAATATATAAAGATAGCAATATAGACGGACTTACAGAAATACATAAAGCCAGAAAAATGGTATATCCAGAATTTGAGATATTTGATTTCAAAGGATTCCCTTCAGGACATGGTTTTCCTGAAAACTACTTTGCTCATTTCTTTGAAATGGATATTATTGTATGCGTTGTGAATAATTTTGGAGAAGATTCATACCCTGAAAGAGATGCGTCCTCACTCCTTATGGAACTCATCCTTTATGATACAGAGAAGATACAGTCCATATTAAAAAAGAAAGAGGAAGGGACTGCTGCTATAACTCAGCAACAGGTAGATGTATTGAAGAAAGGACTGAAAACTCTGGAAAAAGAACGTCTATTGATAGAGTTGTCAGATGCAGAAAAAAAGTTGATATACGGGATACAACTGCTTACTACAAGGCAGGTCTTTTTATATATCAACGGAGACAGAAATCAGTTCAAACCACCGTCTAACAGTCCATATCTTATACAGAAGGAATTTGATAGCATCTCCTTTTATAAATCCATAATGAGTATAATGGGACTTATAACATTTTACACAGTAAAGGGAGATATTATACAGGGATGGGTTATACCATCTCATTATACTGCAAAGCAGGCAGCAGGCAGGATTCACAAGGATATAGAAAAAGGGTTTATTAAGGCAGCGGTTATATCTGTACATAACCTGCTTGATATTGGCTCCTGGCAGGCGGCTAAGAATACAGGAGCATTGAAGTTTTTAGGTCCTAACTCACTTCTTTCTGATGGAGATGTTGTTGAGTTTTATTTTCACTGATTATTACTTTATAATTATCCCTGCATATCCCACTACCTGAGAAGAATCTCCGCTCGTCTCTGCACTTGTTGTATATCTTACTAATTCTGCTTCTTTTGCTCCTAAATTTTTTGCAGCGATGATAGTCGTTATTACAGGACCATATCCACACATAGAAATATTTTTTTCCATTAACCGGTCCATAAGAAGGATTTCATCAAGAGATAAAATTGCTTCTATTGCATAATTGTCTTTTTCTTCCGCTATGGACTGCGCTTCATAATGTGTCATATCTGTACTTGCCACGATAAGGGTTTTTTCTTTTAAACCGTTTTCTATCAATACCTCTGCTATACTCTCTCCTATCTCATACCATGCAGGGTCATCCATATAGCCAGAAACCGTTACAGGGACAATTTTTACATCTTTCTTAAGAAACTGAAGGAATGGAACCTGAACCTCAATAGAATGTTCCTTTAAATGTGCAATAGTATCCTTCTCAAGATACTGACTTTTCTCCACAAGTGCATCTGCCAGTTCTGTATCTACATCAACACTTCCGAGAGGGGTATGCCACAGATTATGTCCATCCACAGCATATGGTTCTCCATAACCGGTATGGTTAGGTCCTATAATAATGACTGAATCAGGAATTACCACCCTGCTGAAGACCTTTCCAGCGGTTCTGCCTGAATACACATAACCAGCATGCGGAGCAATTATCGCTGTTGTATTTACCTGTTCAGCGGAGTTATCTATAAAACCTTCTAACATCCTTAATAGTATATCTTTCTCCGAAGGATAAAAATATCCTGCTACTACAGGTCTTCTAACTTTTTCCATAGGAAGTCCTCATATATATTATAAATCTTGCCAGAGGATTAACAAAATTTTTCATGAAGGACACGGTTTATTTTCTTGTTATCCATATAAAGAAGATATCAACCAAGACAACAACTTCTTCTATTTCTTTTTCAGGATGTAGTTTTTTAACCGCAAGTCATAAAGGGCAAGTTCTATCTTCTCAAATGTTCCGCGGATAAATAAAAAAAGAACTACAAGAGAAACAGTTAGAGATAATCCAATTTTAATAATATACCTCATCCACTTTTATCTTCTCATTTCCACCAGAACCAGAATATCTTTTTACCTTTTGTTGGTTTTCTTGGTACTTTCCTTTTATCTTTCTCAACCTCAACAACTTCTTCGGATGCAGGAGATGTTGAAGAGGGTGTTTCTTCTAATGTATTAACTATTTTCAGGGTTGATGATTCAAATTCCTCACCAGCGGATATTTTTTGCCCTGTTGATTCCTGACTTCTGTCCTGAGCAATAACCACGCCCTCAGTTACTCTTATACGAGATTTAAATGTATTACTGCTGATGATGTTTGACACATTGAACTTAGTCCCTTCAACCCCTGCAATTACAGCAGGTGTAATTACTTCAAACCTTGAGTTCCCCTGATGGTTAACTGTATAACTTCCCTCTTCCCCTTCAGGTGTATATATAATATGATAGAGTTTATCTTCATTATCCAGGAATGAAGCGAGCAGTCCTATCTTTCCTGAGTTAATATCCACTATGGTCCCATCAACAAACTGAAGAGCCCCACCACTGTAGAACTCTCCATATTTAGCAGGCATTCCACTCCAGCTGACATCACAGGTTTTCCCTATAGCAACTGCATAGGAAAGGTATGCACAAACGGTTTTGTTTCCTCTGTTATGCCGTGGACAGACAAGGAAAACCTTTTGTGCGTCTTCCTCTGCAAAAAACCTTCCTATATAAAACTTATCATAACTATTGGAAGCAGAACTTCTATCTGCCGGACATTTAAATATCTTCTCGTTTTTGATATATAGAGGATACAGGTTGGCAAGATTCCTCGGACTCTCTTTGTTGTCTGCCTGAAAGTTCTCAATCGCCTGAGCAATCATTTTCATATTGTTGATACACCCCATTGTCTGGGAAAACTCTCTGGAATTTAAAGCAAGTCCTACAAAGAGTGTAATTATTGTAATTGCAATGAAGCAAAAGATTACAATCTCTATTAAACTGAAACCGCCTTTTATCTTCATTGTCCTCTCCTTTCTCTCTCTTCTGAGAGGGAGAGATATATAAGTTTGTTTTCTAACTCTTTTAGTGCAAGGTTTAAACTCATATCCTTTACCTCTGTATTCTTCCATCTTTCAATAACAGTGAGAGCACTTTTACCTATCTCGTCATATTTGCTTGCAAGTTTTTCTATATCTTCCAGCATTGTTTTGAGCGCATCTCCTTTCCTGAGTGAAAATCTTGGGTTTTTACCCTCATAAAGGTCTTTCAGAATCTCTTTGATACGATAAGCAGGTCCTGCAACCTTGTGAGTAATAATAAGCATTCCTAATGTGGTAAGTAAGGCAAGAAGAATAACAAGGAAGAAGTTTGTAAAGATAAATTTTCTCAAAGACGAAGCATATAATTGCTCTACTCCTTCTATCTGTAAGATTTTATCACCTATATCTGACCATATACTATAAAATGTGACTATGCTTACAATCGCACAGGCAATTGCGAGAGAAATCAGTGTATAAATAACTATCTTTAACTGTATCTCTCTGTCAACCCATAATCTTAACCTGCCCTTTATCTTCATCTTATTATATGTATCTTATATCACATACCGGTTTTATGTCAAGATAAAATTCTCCCCATAATAGGGGGTGGAGAGAATAGGAAGGTCTCACCCTCACCCTGTCCCTCTCCCCTCTAAGGGAGAGGGAAGAAAAAATTCTTCCCCGCTGAAAAGAAGAGTAAGGGTGAGGGAAGAATTTAAGAAAAGTGAGGGGAGACGAAAAGGGAAGGAGGAAAAATTGCACTTGACAAAAATAAAAATATATGATATAAAGAAGATGTAAAAGGCGGAAAGTGTGGATACTTTCCACCGTGATAAATAAAGAAAGGAGGTGAGAAAGTATGAAGAAGAGAGGATTTACATTGATTGAGTTGCTGGTGGTCATCGCGATTATCGCGATTCTGGCAGCACTACTTCTGCCAGCACTGGCGAGGGCAAGAGAACAGGCAAGGAGAGGTGTATGTATCTCCAACTTAAAGCAGATAGGTCTTGCACTCCATATGTATGCACAGGACTTTGGTGATGTCTTCCCGGCCTATGTGGGTGGTACTGATTCGTTTGCTGTAACTGACTATCTGGGTAATACTTCCTATATATCCCCTACCAATTCCTTCAACCTGCTCACAGGGCTTGTGGATGGTTCAGGAAACCCGAGGGTAAACCAGTATATTACAGCAGCAAAGGTATTCCTGTGCCCGAGTTCCACTGACTCACTTGCTGCGACAGCAGGGCTTCTTAATTCTAGTTCCTGCTCCTATGCCTATGCAGTAGGACTTAACCAGCAGACAGCAAGTGACACCGTCATCGTGGTTGATAAGAAGACAGATAGTTATGTTGCTGGAGCAAACGCACTCCGTATGAACTCAGCAGACAACCACGGAACAGAAGGTGTTAATGCCCTGTATGTCAGGGGCAATGCAAGATGGTTAAGGGCATCAGCTGGGGCTACAGCAGGAACATTCTTCCTGGCTTATGAGGACATACCCAACGTAAATAACCAGAATGCACCTCGTGCTATGGGTCCTGCAAGTAGTACGCCATATTAACAAAGCGTTGGGTAAATAATTTGAAAAGGAGGTGAAAGAGAGATGAAGAGACAAAAAACAGGGTTTACCCTGATAGAACTTCTGGTAGTCATCGCCATTATAGCAATCCTTGCGGCGATGTTGCTACCGGCATTAGCGAGGGCGAGGGAACAGGCGCGTAGAGGTGTCTGTATCTCAAACCTGAAGCAGATAGGGCTGGCACTGAAGATGTATGCACAGGACTATGATGAGAGCTACCCTGTCTTCAACCAGAACAGAATAGTCATAGATGAGTTCAAACTCCTGCTGGGTATACCTGGCTCATCAATCACTGGATACCTTGAAGACAGAAAGACATTCAGGTGCCCGTCTGACAGGATGTATGGTAGGAACAATTCAACAGGAGGAACTCAGTTCCCTGGTGGCAATGAACTTGTTAATAACTGCTCCTATGCATATGCAAAGGACCTGAATGAACAGACCGCAGATGACACAGTGGTTGTGGCAGACAGGATAGCTAATGATCCTAATCTTGGTAGTTCAGGTATTTCTTATCCTTGGGGACAGAGT